>JBKJQV010000352.1:0-12615 GCA_046593815.1 Sediminibacterium sp.
GCCAAAGGGCCACACATTCCCACACAATGAGCGCTTCCAACAAAGCCCATCATGAAAGCAGAAATAATTATCAGTTCAATCATTATTTAATAACAATTATTGATTCAGTGAAGTATGGTTTTTGTTCATATTCAAACGAAACACGAACATAATATTTCCCTTTAGTAAGAATATCTTTCTTGTATACATACCTACCATTTGAAGGAGGGAGTACCATTTTTCTATCTGCCTTTTCGGAAGCTGGATTATAAAAATATATCTCACCTTTTTGCATAGACTGAGCGGTTACTGAATCAATAATTACTTCAATTTGAAATTCATTGTATTTTATAGAAATTGGTTTTACTAGAAGCCTTGCATTATTCAAACCTTGAATATGCTCATTAAAAGAAAGTTCCTTATTGTAATAATCCTCTTCAACCATTTCAGTTGTAAGCATCATACTTCTAATTACAAAGTAAGATATGAAGCAAACACCTGCGGCATATCCGATAAAAACTCTTGTACCCCAATTCATTTAATTTTTTTTAGTATTCGCTAATAAAAATTGCAGATTTTTTCTCCATTACATTATTGCCGCTCATAAGCAGTATTTCAAAGTCAACTTTTCGTTTATTCACTTTTGAAGGCAATACTTTTAAAAAAAATGTTTCTTCGGCAAGTTGTCTTCCTCTTAAACTATCTATCCTTGCGCCTATTCGCTCAATTTTAACAGCAGGATTAGTTGCTACCATTTGATACGCCAAAGTTTTATTGCTCTTGTTAGTTACTTTAATTCTATATAAATTACTAATGGTTCCATCTGCATTTTCTTGTAATGTTTGTCCTGGAACACGCATAATAGTTGAATCAAAAGTTGTTCTAGTTACTATTAGAATAGTCAATAATATCATTAAAATACCTAATACAGCTGTGTATGATTTGATGCGATAAGTAAATTCAAATTTTTTACCAGAAGCAATACTATTTTCAGACGCAAATGTGATTAATTCTGGTGGTTTACCAACATTTTTCATCATCATATTACATGCATCAATACAAGCAGTACAATTAATGCATTCTAACTGAGTACCGTTTCTAATATCAATATTAGTTGGACAAACATTTACACACATTCCACAATCTATACAATCACCTGCCCCTTCTTCAGTTGACTTTTTATTCCGAGGTTCGCCACGTAAATAATCGTAAGCTACTATAATGGAATTTTTATCTAGTAAAACCCCTTGTAATCTACCATAAGGGCAAATTACAGTACACACAATCTCTCTAACAAAAGCATATACAGCATAAAAAGTAAGTGTAAAAAAAATCATTGTCACAAAACCAACTAAATGATTAGAAACTGGCTCTTTCATCATATTTAGTAACCCATCAGTCCCAATAATATAAGAAAGAAATATATTAGAAATACCAAATGAAATAGCGAGAAAAATAATGTGTTTAACTGTCTTTCGTATGTATATTTCAGTAGTCCATTTTTTTTTGTTATTTAACTTTTGTTTATTTCCATTGCCTTCAATCCAATATTCTATTTTACGAAAAACCATTTCCATAAATATGGTTTGCGGACATACCCATCCACAGAAAATTCTTCCATAAATTAAAGTAAAAATGATAATGAAAAGGATAAAAATGAGCATCCCAATTCCAAACATAATAAAATCTTGGGGCGTAAATAATACTCCAAAAAATATAAATTCTCCTTCAGGAAAATTAAATTGAAACATAGGATTGCCATCTAATCTAATAAACGGTAGCGACACAAATAATAATAAATAAAAATAGCTCAACCAGGTACGATAATTATATAACTTTCCTTTCGGTTGAATAGCATATATCCAATTTCTTTTGCCTTCTTCATTTATTGTTGAATGCCTATTTCTGAACTCTTCATTACCAATTTCATAATCACTCATTTCGAAATTTTAATTAGTTTTTGCAACGGCTACTGAATCTGCAACTCGAATTGTAATAGTACTATCATTAAATAAAACACCCTGCTTTTCCTTTGCTGGTAAAGGATTGGTTCCGTGCAATGATTTTACATAATTAGCTAATTGAGCTATTTGCAAAGGGGAATAATCCTCTTTCCATGATTTCATCCCTTTTTCGGGCCAACCATATTTGATAGTATAAAATATTGATTTAATATCTCCTTTATGAATCCAATAGTCGTCAGTTAAATTTGGACCAATACCTGGAGCTCCATTAACAATTGCACTTCCATTTTCTGCATGACAAGTAGCACAAGCACCAGACTTAATAAATAATACTTTACCTGCTGCGATATCATCAATCCCTAATATTTTTACATTATTTTCATCTACATTATTGGCAGACTTTTCTAAATATGCAGCTTGTTTTATTGCAGCAACTTCTTGTTCAATTTGTAATTCTTTTTGCTGTAAAGGCCTAGTTCCAGCTATATGATAGCTATATAAATAAACCACTCCAAATAAAATACTCAACACGAATCCATATTTCCACCAAATAGGAATATCATTATCCAATTCCTTTATGCCGTCATAATTATGACCAAGATCTAATTTAACAATATCTTCGGCTGTATTCCATCTATACAAACGATCAAACCAAGGTATTTTTTTAATTTTTATTTTTTCTTGGCGCGTAATAGGAACTAGAACGGGAGATTCTTTTTTTAGAAATATTCTTATTCCATTTGCCAAATAAAATATGATTAATAATTCTAGTACAATTATCAGTCCGATTAAGTACATCACATTTTCAGAAACTACTTGGGTTACACCTGCAGGCAATACTTGTGCATTTGCATTAGTTGATGCAAATAAAATAAAGCCAATTATAGCTCCTTGCTTAATAAAAGTCCCATTCTTTTTTTGCTCTTCAATTTTATTTTTAATAGCTAGTAAAAAAACATTTCCCAATATATAAATCACAAAAGCCAATAAAACGCCTACTGCTGCTAGTGTATATGCAAAAGTGATATCATAAAAAACAGCTTTTGCTTGTTTAATTTCAAGTGAATCAGGATTAGCTTGAGCAAAAACAGTGTTAAAAATATTGAACAATAAAATAACGAATAATGAATAAAATATTTTCATTGTAAAGCTTGAATAATTTTTTTTAAATTTCAGTAACATATTAAAATAATTTATCAGTCTTTAATTGGGATATTACTTCTTTCATTCATAGACGCTTTACTAGCGTTGTATACATACCAAGAAACAACTGCAAAGAATATGGTAAAAATGAGCAGTGAAATCAAAGGATAAATTGCTACATGATCGATACTGGATAAATAATTTTTAAATTTCATAGTACTATTTTAATGAAGGTTTTTAATTTCTTTTTCAGGCGCTTTTTTTAAATCAGTTCCCATTCTTTGCAGATAAGCAATTAAAGCAATAATTTCTTTGTGACTATTGGCTTTAATTTTATTGGCTTTTAAATCAGCAGTAATTTCTTCAGCCTGCATTCTTAAATCAGCATTAGCTTTTTCATCAAATCCTTTGGCATAAGGAACTCCTAAAGTTTGCATTGCTCTAATCTTAACTGGTGTACTTGAGGTATCTAAATCATCATCCAACAACCAAGTATATTGAGGCATTATACTTCCTTGAGAAATTTCTTCGGGTGCATTCATATGTCTGTAATGCCAACTGTTAGGATATTTGCCACCCTCTCTAGCCAAATCTGGGCCAGTTCTTTTACTTCCCCACTGAAATGGATGATCATAAACAAATTCGCCTGATTTAGAGTAGTCTCCATAACGAGCAACTTCATCTCTAAAGGGTCTAATCATTTGTGAGTGACAAGTATAGCAGCCTTCTCTAATATATATATCTCTACCTTGTAATTCAAGTGGAGTATAAGGCTTAACTGTGCTAATAGTTGGAATATTTTCTTTTATCAAAAAAGTTGGAACCAATTCAATAGTACCACCAATAGCAACTACAACCAAACTAACAAACAACATTCTAATTGGCCTGCGCTCAATTGCTGAATGCCAAAATTGTTTTCCTGGTGGCAATGGAATAGATTCAAGTGAAGGTGCTTCCACATATTCTACTTCAATCAATGACCCGCTTTTAATTGTTTTAAATAAATTAATTACCATTAATACTGCTCCTGCCAAGTATACTACTCCACCTAATCCACGTAAAATATACATTGGAAGTATTCGGGTAACGGTTTCTAAAAATTGGTATTTTAACTGACCTTCAACTGTGAATTCTTTCCACATTAATGATTGTGAAAATGAGGCCCAATACAATGGAATAGCATATAAAAGAATACCAATAGTGCCAATTAAGAAATGCGTATTAGCCCATTTTTTGGAATACAATGTTGTATTAAAAATTCTTGGAACTAACCAATACAACATTCCAAATGTTAAGAAACCATTCCAACCCAAAGCTCCAACATGCACATGTGCAATAATCCAATCTGTATAATGTGCAACGGCATTTACATTTTTTAATGAAAGCATTGGACCTTCAAATGTGCTCATACCATAGCAGGTAAGTGCAACTACAAACATTTTTAAAATGGGATCTTCTTTCACTTTATCCCATGCTCCGCGAAGAGTAAAAATTCCATTCAACATACCTCCCCAACTAGGGAGGATAAGCATAATACTAAATACAACGCCAAGTGATTGTGCCCAATCTGGTAATGCTGTATATAACAAGTGATGTGGTCCTGCCCATATATAAATAAAAATCAACGCCCAAAAGTGAATAATGCTCCATCGATAAGAATAAATTGGCCTATTTGCTGCTTTCGGAACAAAATAATACATTAACCCTAAATAAGGAGTAGTTAGAAAAAATGCAACAGCATTATGACCATACCACCATTGCACCAAAGCATCTTGAACTCCTGCATACCAACTATAACTATGCGTAAGAGATGTAGGTAAAGCAAATGAATTAACAATATGCAACATTGCAACCGTAACCCATGTACCAATTAAAAACCAGATGGCAACATATAAATGCCTTTCCCTTCTTGTGAGAATTGTACCAAACATATTTATGCCAAATACTACCCAAATCAACGTAATTAATATATCAATTGGCCAAATTAGCTCTGCATACTCTTTGCCTTCTGTTAATCCCAATGGTAACGTAATTGCTGCAAAAACAATTATTAGTTGCCATCCCCAAAAATGAATGTAACTTAATTTTTTGCTCCACATACTTGCCTTTAGTAATCTTGGAAGCATATAATAAGATCCAGTAAAAATACCATTACCTACAAAGGCAAAAATTACTGCGTTAGTATGAAGAGGACGAAGTCTACCAAAAGAAATATATGGAATTCCAAAATTCAAAGCAGGAAAAGCTAATTCAAAAGCAATTATAACGCCTACAAGCATTCCAACTATAGACCATAGTATAGTGGCATAAGCAAAATTTCGAACAATCTTATTGTCGTAACTAAATTTTTCTAACTGCATAATTACTTATTCTTTGGTTTTTGATTATTTTTATCGAATAATAGTTTGTTAGCTGGTGTAAAATGATCGTCGAACTGACCGGTTTTAGCACTCCAAATAAAAGCAAGCAAAAAACCAATTGCTACAGTTAAACTTACCGCTAACAATAAAATAATTACTTTCATTTTTTTGTTTGTTTAGTTGAAATACCAAATGGCAGATACAAAGGACAAAAACTCATAAAACTGGTTAAAATAAATACTCCTGCAAAAACTAATAAAATAATGGCTGCAGTTCCACTGATTTCATGTGTTAGATAAAGCACTAGTATTAAAATAGCTACTAATACTCGAATTACTTTGTCGAGGCTACCCATGTTTTTTTTCATATAATTGATATTTGATTAAACATTTTTAAAACATTTTTTTTTGATAACAAGCGATCCTAGAAGTGTGATAGTTACAATACTTAATGTACTTAATGGCATTAATATTGCTGCAATGATTGGTTTTAATTGAGCAGTTGTTGAAAAATATAATCCAACTGCATTATATATAATTGATACAATAAACGTAATAGCAATTAACTTTTTAGCTAAGATAGAAGCAACAATAAATTGATTAAGAAAAGGTAACTTATTAGCCAATAAAATTGCATCACTAGCTGGAGAAAACTGAATAGTATTTTCTACTATAGCAATACCAACATCACTTTTACACAATGCACCTGCATCATTTAATCCATCTCCCACCATCATTACTAATTGATGATTATGTTGTAATTGAGTGATATAGTTTAATTTATTTTCTGGAGTTTGATTAAATTGATAATCTATTTCCTTAATAAATTTTTGAGAAAGTTCATCTTGAGAGCTGTTATTATCACCACTAAGTATTGTTAAATTAAAAGGTAATTGATTAATTAAACAATCAATATTTTCACGTAATTGATTAATCACTTCGAATTTACCTAACACTTTTTCATTGATAGATATCCATACTTCCGAGGTTGTATTTTGTAGGCTATTTTCTCCAATAAATTTTACAGACCCTGCCTTGTAATAGTTGTCGTTGTCCCAAGCTTCAATACCAAAACCAGGTATATTTTTAACATTATCTAGAATTAAACTAGATTGTTTTAGTGAATTAGAAATCCCCCTACTCAAAGGATGAAGTGATTGGGCAAACATTGATGTAAAAACTTTTAAATCTAAAGCATTCAAAGACTCACCAACATATTTTACATAGTTTTTATTTGGATAAGTAAGTGTTCCCGTTTTATCAAAAACGATATGGTTAATATTGGGGATGGTTTGGAGAACATCTGCGTTTTTTAAGTACATCCCATACTCACTAAAAATATTCAAAATAAAACCTTGTGTAAATGTGGTAGTCAATAAAAGTGCACAAGGGCATGCAACAATTAGTACACTCGTAAGTGCATTCCAAGCATTTGGTGGATATACATTTATCCAATAAATGAATGAAAGTGTAGCTATAAAGATTACAGCAACCGAAAAATAAATGCTAATTATTCCTACAAAAGTATAGCGTTTTTTAGATTCCTTCTTATATAAATCATTATTCCATAAACTAGTAAAATTGCTTTGAGAGAATGGCTTAACTACCATAATATCAATCATGCCATTGCATTGTTTTCCTCCAGCATACACAATTTTGCCAATACCTATATCTATAGTATCAATCTCGCCTGTTACAAAACTATAATCAATTAAGGCTTTCCCATTTAACAATATCCCATCAACTGGAATCACTTCATTATTTCTTATTCTTATACAATCATCTACTTTTATTTCATTAACGACTAAATAAGTTTCATTTTTTAATTCGTCGAGTTTACAAATGGCAATTGGAAAATATGATTTATAATCTCGGCTAAATTGAAGGTTTGCAAAGGTCTTTGTTTGAAAAGCTCTTCCAACTAACATAAATAAAATGATCCCTGTCATACTATCCAAATAGCCACCACCTGTTCCCGAAATAATTTCATAGACACTTCTCAAAAAAGTAATAATTAATGCTAGTGCTATTGGAGCATCTATATTGAGCATTTTTTGTTTAAGCCCATACCATGAATTCACAAAAAATTCGTTACCACTATAAAGTATTACTGGCAATGAAAGTAAAAGATTTAATGAACGGAATACAATAGGCGATAATCCATCTTTATTCAAAGTTGCTAAGCCAAGATACTCAGGGAAACTCAACATCATAATATTTGCAAAACAAAATCCTGCGATACCAATTTTAATGAATGTTGTTCGCTGAATAGACATATTTTTTGTAGCCGATGACTCATGTATATCTAAAGAAAAATGAGGCTCATAACCAATAGAGAAAAGCAGTTCAGCTATACTTTTTACAGAAGTATTATGATGATTAAAAAATATAGATACCTCTTTAGCAGGAAAGTTTACTGTTGAGAAAAAGATGTTAGATTCTAGCTTTTGAAGATTTTCTAATAACCATATACAAGAACTACAATGTATTTGTGGAAGATAAAATTTAACTGCTGTTTGATGTTGATCATCAAATGAAATATACTTAGCCGCAATTGTAGGATTATCGAGAAATGAAAATCGTTGGTCGTTTTTTTCAATATTTACTTTTACACCAGCTACTTTATTGAAACTATAATAATCACATAAATCACTTTTATTCAAAATTTGGTATACTGTTAAACACCCACTACAACAAAATTGCTTATTATCGAGTTTAGCTGATTGTTCGCTTTGACATTTATCACCACAATGATAACAAATGGCATTATGTATTGCAGTTTCAATCATTTTTTTAGAGGATTAGAAATTTCAGTCATATTTTTTTTTAGTTGAATTATATCAAAATAATTTTTTTTAAAACACCCACAAGAAGAAATCCTTTCAAGAATCATTTTATTCCAAAGCATTTTTTCATGAACAAAATCAATCAAAAATGCAGATACCAAATCGTTTTGAGCTTGGGTTTCCCATAGATTGTTTTTCAATACAATAGCCATTTTTTTCACGTAGTTTATTAACTTATGTTCTTTGCTAATAGTAAGTTGAAGTAGGTTTGCAATATCAGGAAGTTCTGCGTTAACCTTTTTTGCTAGAAATACTTTTAAAACCGAAGGAAATACAAGCTTTTGTTCATAGGTTATTAATGAATGGAATTCATCTTTAATTTGAAGAATTAAGTCTACAACAATCTGTTTTTCGGGAATAGTACTCTTAGCAAATATTTTACAATCTAAAGCTTTCTTAATCTTTATCTCCAACGTTTTATAAACTTCATTGGATAGGTGATCAATAATTTGCTTTGTTTGATCGGAGTGGTTACACATGAAGAAATTATTTTCTTCACAAAAGTAAACATGGCTTTTTTTGAATAGTATGAGAATAAATTTCCGTAAATATGATTTATATCATATTTATTATCAATCTTCAATATTTGCAGTCTGTATCAATTCTGCAAGGTTTATAATAGAAATCTTTTTCCCATTCAAAGCAATCATTTTACATTGATTAAATTCTGAAAGAAGTCTAATACAACTTTCGGTAGAAGTGCCAACATAATCAGCTATTTCTTCCCTAGATAGAGTCACGTTAATTGTATGATTATCGGCTTCAAAGCCATAAGTAGCCTTTAAGAAAAGTAAAGCCTCTGCCATTCTTTCACGAACATTTTTTTGAGATAAGGAAACAATATGATCTTCAGCTTCTCTTAAATCGCGACTCATTTTCTTAACCACTTCAAACATTAGTTTTGGACTAGAAGCTAAAATGTTAAAAAAATAATTTTTATCTATCATGCATATTGAAGCATCTTCTATTGTAATAGCTGACGAAGAATATCTTTCATTAGAAATAAGCGCTAAATAACCAACAATTTCTCCTGAATTAGCAAGTCGTAGAATCTGTTCTTTGCCATCAAATCCGGTAGTAGTGATTTTTATTTTTCCAGTATTTATGCAATATAACCCAGTAGGTAAGGCATTTTCTGAAAAAACATACTGCCCTTTTTTGTAAACACTACAAGATTTATACATCGACATATCAGTCAATTGCTGATCTTCCAAAACATTAAAAACAGATTGTATTCTTACGTTACAGTGATTGCAACCTGTATCAAAAAGAACCGGTTTTTTCATTTTGGAGGAATTAATTTCCTCAAATTAAGCTTAATTCTACTTTATTAAGGTTTTAATAAAATAATCAGCAACAGATTGATACACTAAAACAGCATTTGAATGTTTCATCCAATGGTGTGTATCATCTACTACCATAAGTGTTTCAACTTTAACTTTTGTTTTAGACAATCTATTGATCAGATCAACACTCTGATTAAAACGCACATTCCTATCTTCATCAGCATGAATGATCATAACAGGGGAAGTCCAAGTATTAATAGATGAAACAGGCGAAGATTGCCAAGCAACTTTAACTGCTTTTTCATAATCAGGTGCTTTTTCATATCGATCATTAGCAGCAACAATTGAAGCATTTACAACCCAATCATGTACCCCATGAATATCAACTCCTGCAGCAAATATTTTAGAATCTCTTGCCAATGCAAGTGCAGTTAAATATCCTCCATAGGAACCACCATAAATACCAATTTTAGAAGGGTCTACAAAGGATTGGGTTTTGAGCCACTCACCAGCAGCTTTAATATCTAAATACTCTGATGCACCAGCTAATCCTGCGTTTACAGCTTTATGAAAATCAAAACCATAACCAATACCTAGTCGGTAATTTACAACCAAAACATTAAATCCTTTACTAACTAAATACTGATTAGAAGCATATGCATTGGAATAATAATCTGAATAATTCCATCCCAATAACATTTGTCGCGGTGGACCACCATGAACATAAACAATTGTTGGTTTCTTACCTGCTCCTTTTGCTTCAAATAAATCCGCATGAACCATTACCCCATCAACTGACTTAAAAATAACTTGCTTAGGTTGTACAAATTGTTGTTGAGGCAACGATGGGTTAATAAACTGCTTACCAATTAAATTAATTGCTTTTGAATTAATGCTTAAATCCATTAAAGCTAGCACAGGAGGTTGAAGAGTAGTTGCGCAAATAAATGCCATCGATTTGCCATCCCCTGTAATAACTGGCGTCCATTCTAAACCATCTCCAGGAGTTAACAATTCAATCCCTGGTTTATTTACAGATACTCTAGCAATATGTCGGCGCTCAATGTCTTTGCTATCTGGACCAGTATTGGCACTAAAACTCAACCATTTTTTATCGGCACTTAATTCAATATGCTCCACCATATAATTGCCTGGCGTTAATAATATTGGCTTGCCATTTGTTGCATCAATCGAATACAAATGAGGCCATCCATCTTCATAAGATAAAAAAATAATTTTATTATCTGCAGCCCAATGTAAATTAGTACCACCATGGGTTGTAGGATATGACCCTCGCAACGTTTTAGGAGCAGCATAAATTAAATTTTCTTTACCAGTTAGTGCATTTGCTGTGTAGATACTCCATGGACTATGCTTTCTGGCAAGCATCAAATCTGGTGCTCCGCCTGTTCCTGGTGTTCTTACAAAAACTAATTGACTACCATCGGGCGACCAATGAGGTGATTGATCAATTCCAAAAGAAGGTGCAATCCATTGAATACTGGTTGCATTTTCTCTATAAATACCAATTAATGAATGGTCTTGTCGATTAACAGTAAACAACATTTCTTTGCCAGTTGGTGACCATTCTAAGGACCCTACATTTCCTTTGGTAGCAAACAATGGCTTAGTGTTGGATGATCCATCAATTGGTGAAATATGAGCTTGAGAAGATTTTATAAACGCAATGGTTTTACTATCAGGAGATATTACTGGATAATCGCCATCACCAATCGTTTTTGCAACACCACCTTTAAAAGGAATGCTTAAAATACTTACCGACTTTGCAATAATGCTACTTGTAACATTTACCGACGAAGTTCTTTCCCAATTACCGCTATGCTCTCCACCTCTTACAAATACAACCCAATTACCATCTGCAGAAATAGATAAACTGGTAATTTCCTGACCATCGTCTTCATTAAAATTTGAAAGTTTTCGTGGTTTAAAATCGGGTGCTTCTGCAACATATATATTTCTTCTGCCAGCAGAATCAATTGCCCATGCAATTTTTCCACCAGTAGCTGCACTTGTTAACTCAGTTGGGAATGCGTAATTTTTATAATCAGCAAAACTGCCAGATTGCGCATTAGAATTATTTACAATTAGCAAAATAAATATTGTAATAATATTTCGTATTTTAAAAATAATCATACTGGTTATTTTAAATATTAGCGTAGTAATAATACTATCGATTTTTTTGATTGAAGTAAAAATGTTGAATTCACATCTTTATTTGTTAATACATCTGTTCCGTAAGAAAATTTGTTGGTAAGCTCAGCATAACTTTTAAATTGTACTTCTTTAGCTTTATCCGAAGTATTTAATACAACCATTATTGTTTGGTTATTATCGTACCTAAAGTAAGTATACAAACCATCTTGCGGCAAGTATTGCATAAACTTACCCGTTTGTAATGCAGTGCTTGTTTTTCTAAAATTGGCAAGAATTTTTATATAATTAAATGCTTCTTGTTCAGTTGCATTCCTTCCAGATTCAATAAATTTATTGTTTGCATCGCCAGCAAATCCACCAGGAAAATCCAACCGCACCATTCCATCATTGGGGTCCTTAAAATTTTTCATCCATATTTCAGTACCGTAATACAATTGAGGAATACCGCGCATTGTAAGCAATAAACTCATTGCCATTTTGTATTTGTTCATGTCTTCTCCAATAACAGAAACAAAACGTTCCATATCGTGGTTATCTAAAAAAATACAATTCTCTTCGGGTTTCTTGTACATGATGTCTTCAGCTAAAGTCATGTATAATTTTGTAACTCCATCCGTCCACCCATTTGGTTTATTTACAGCTTCTACCATTGCATTGCTCACCGGAAAATCGGTAACACCTGGTAAATTATGTTTGAATTTTACACCAATATTATTGTCGGTAAAATAAGCACTGCCCAATACTGAATTAGCGGTTACTTCTCCAAAAATTGAAATAGTAGGATATTCTTTTAATAATGCAGCATTGATATTATTTAAAAACTGTTCATCGCAATATTTATAAGTATCTACTCTCCAACCATC
>JBKJQV010000269.1:0-3259 GCA_046593815.1 Sediminibacterium sp.
ACTACGGAGCTGCAGACAAACATATTGCCGTAGCCAAATTAAGTCTGAAACAATTATTGGATGAACTAAAAAAATATCCTTCACAGGAAAATAAAACATATTAAAAATCTAAAAGTAATAACGGAATTAAAGTAACAAAATAGGTAACAAAACCTATTAGATAAAAAATCTAAATTTATGGACAAAAATCTAAAAATGATACTCATTTCTTCCTTTCCTCCCAAGGAGTGCGGCATTGCGACCTTTTCGCAGGATCTTTCCAATGCCTTGAACAACATCTATGGTTGTACGCTGCCTGTGGAAATATATGCTTTGGAAAATGATATGGAACGATGTAAAGACAGAGATGATATTACAGATATATTGTACACTCCTAATTTGACCGAATATAGAAGAATAGCCAATGTTATAAATGAACGGAATGATGTAGGAATGGTTTGTATACAGCATGAGTTTGGGCTTTTTGGAGGTGACTATGGAGAACATATTTTGTCATTTATGCTGGCCGTAAACAAACCATTAGTTACGGTTTTCCACACGGTATTGCCCAATCCAGATAGCAAAAGGAAAAATATCATTGAGGCTATAAATAATTTTTCAGAAAAATTAATAGTACAAACCAATACTTCCCAAAAAATACTAATTAACGATTATGGAATTTCTGCAGAAAAAATCAAGGTAATTCCTCATGGCACTCACATTGTGCTGTGGAAAGATAAGATGGCGCTGAAGAAAAAATTTGATTTTCAAGATAAGATTGTCCTATCCACCTTTGGATTAATAAGCGAGAATAAAAATATTGAAACTGTGCTATATGCACTACCTGAAATAGTAAAAAAATATACCAACGTTCTATTTTTGGTTTTAGGTAAAACACATCCAGAAGTCTTTAAAATAGAAGGAGAAAAGTACCGCGAAAAGTTAATTTCTATCATAAATAAACTAGGCTTACAGAACAATGTAACGTTTATTAATAAGTATCTTGAACTTCAAGAATTAATGGAATATCTTAATTCAACAGATATATACTTGTTCTCTTCTAAGGACCCCAATCAAGCCGTAAGCGGAACGTTTGTATATGCAATGAGTACAGGTTGCCCAGTAATATCCACACCTATTCCCCACGCAAATGAGTTAATTGATGGTTCTAACGGCATATTATTAAAAGGATTTCTTGATTCATCACAGTTTCAAAAAGCCATTCTCTATTTAATTGAAAATAAAGAGGAAAGAATAACCATGGGAAAGAATGCATTTTCGAAAATGCGTGCTACCAGTTGGCAAAATGTTGCAATTGGATACGGCAAAGTGTTTGGAGATATAACTAACAAAGAGGAACAATTAAGTTACCAACTTCCTCCTACAAACCCAAAGCACATTAAAGAACTTACTACCGATTTTGGCATGTTACAGTTTTCAGACTATAGCACACCAGACCCAAGTTCGGGCTATACTTTAGATGATAATGCCAGAGCGTTGATTGCCATGACAATGTATTATAAATCACATAAAGATAAAGAAACATTAAAGTTAATTACCAGCTATCTTGATTTTATAGATATTGTACAGCAGGATAATGGATGGTTTCAAAATTATATGAGTTTTGATGAAAAATTAACCAATCAAAATCTCGAAGTTAATTTAGAAGATGCTAATGGTCGAGCTTTATGGTGTCTAGGTTATGTGCTTTCAAATAGTCAATTTTTACCAGAAGCTATTACCAAAAAGGCAGAAAAATGTTTTCAAAAAGCAGTGCCAAACATAGCAAACTTTATTTCGCCTAGAGCTATTGGTTTTGCTTTAAAAGGGCTTTACTACTTTCATAAAACCTCAAAAAATGATATTGAAAAAATTACACAACAACTAGTAGATAAATTAATGCGTTACTACGAGCTAACTTCTGAGCCAGACTGGAATTGGTACGAAGATTATCTTACGTATGCCAATAGTGTTGTACCAGAAGCTATGATGTATGCTTATTTAATTTTAGGAAACAAAAAATATAAAGAAATAGCAGAAGTGACCTTTGATTTCTTGTTGTCGCATTATTTTATGAAAGGAAAAATCCAAGTAATATCTAATAATGGTTGGTTCCATAAACGCAATCAACGTACTTTTTATGGAGAGCAGCCTATAGAAGTAGCATATACCATTTTTACGCTGGAGTTATTTTTTGAAGTAACACAAAAAAGCAAATACAAAGAACAATTGCAAATAGCCTTTAGCTGGTTTCTTGGCAATAACCACCTTAATCAAATTATGTACAACCCTGTAAATGGTGCCTGTTATGATGGCTTGGAAAGGGATCATGTAAATATTAATCAAGGTGCCGAGTCTTCAATTTGTTATTTTATTGCTAGACTAGTGATGGATTCTTGGGTAACTAAAAGTTCAGAATCCTTTCAATTTAAAGGAGAAAATTTGTTTTTATGTGATTGTAACGATGAAAAATATTGTGATCAACCTAAACACATAAAAAGAAAAAATAAATTGGTGATGTAAATAATAAAGGAAGTTTAAGTTACGTGTATATAAAAATGATCTTTAAAAATGTATACATACAGCAATGCGATAATAAAGAGTTAAAGGTCTTTTGGAACTATTTGGCTCACAGAAAACTAAAATAAATGAAAACAACGATATTCAGTACACATCATTTTGAAGAACCGTATATAATTAAGGCAAACAATTCCAAACATCAATTAAAATTGCTTGAAAATCGATTGACTGAAGATACCGCCATTCTCGCTAAAGGTTCTAAAGCCGTCTGTCTATTTACTAGCGATGATGCTTCAGAGCAGGTCATTCAAAAATTAAGTGCTTTGGGTGTCAAATATATTGCCCTTCGCACTGCTGGGTATAACAACGTAGATATTGGAAAAGCTACTAAATTGGGTATCAAGATTTCACGAGTTCCTGCCTATTCTCCTTATGCCATCGCAGAGCATACAATGGCACTGGTACTCGCATTAAACCGAAAACTAATTAAAGCACATAATAGAGTTCGCGATCAAAATTTTTCATTGAATGGACTTACGGGTTTCGACCTTAACGGAAAAACTGTTGGTGTTATTGGTACAGGAAAAATTGGTGCTGTAGTCGTAAAAATACTTCACGGGTTTGGGTGTAATATCCTTGCTCAAGATGTAGTTGAAGATAAAAATTTAATAGATGATTATAATGTAAAATATGTTGATTGCGAAACACTTTGTAAGCAATCAGATATAATAAGTTTACACGTCCCATTAGTACCTTCAAC
>JBKJQV010000034.1:0-2698 GCA_046593815.1 Sediminibacterium sp.
AGCATCTGCCATGCAAAATTTGCAATTGGCATTAACCATGGAGGATAAAAATTTAATCCAATCCAAAATAGAAGAGCTCAACGAAATCAGTCGCCCTTTTGCCGAACGCGCCATGGATGCCGCTGTGAGCGGAGCACTTAAAGGGAAAGCAATTTAGACCACCTTAATTCCATTTTACCATTCAAAATGACTCTAAACTTAACTGTTAGGTACTTCTGTGCGTATCCCCTTTTCGGTATTGATAGTAAAATAAGCCAATAATAAAAGCTACATAAATTATATATAATTCATAGATAAGCCATACCTTAATGGTACGGGTTATATACGGCTTATATACGGGTTATATACGGCTTATCTATGGCTTATCTATAGTAGAAGCCGCTATTTGACTGCCTTTTTATACTACCAGTAGGTATAAATACCTGATTTTGCTCCAACCCATCCAATTAATTCTCTAAAACATTATTTTCGAGTTGTAAGTGCTTTAAACTGTATTAATGCCCCTATGCAGTAAAGCACTAGTTACAAAATGTAACTAAATGAAATTTTAAAATCAACAATAATTATTTAAAGCCTAGTAAGTCCACTCATTTGGTGTTTAAGCGTTTTAAAACAACAAAATATTATTTTTAAATGGTTGTCTAAACAGTTAACTTCGCATGGCAATAATAGAAAGGCAAATAATAGTTTATGGAAATTATTTTCTCGACTTTTACGAGCAACTACCTGATAATGTTCAAACAAAAATCGAATGGACGCTAAACTTAATTAGGGTAACTCGTCAAGTACCAGAGAAATATTTTAAGCACTTAGAAGGTACAAAAGGACTTTATGAAATTTGAGTGGAAGTTGGATCTAATATTTATCGAATTTTCTCTTTTTTCCATAAAGGGAATATAATTGTTCTTGGGAATGCTTTTCAAAAGAAAACTCAAATGACACCTAAACAAGAATTAGACAAGGCACTTAAAATAATGGAGGAATATAAAAATGAAAACAAAAACTAAAATCACCACATTAGACGAAATACTCGATAAAAAGTATGGTAAGAAAGGGCAACCTAAACGTGAACTATGGGAACAGCAATTCGAAACTTTTCGTCTTGGTGTAATACTTGAAGAGGCACGCACCAAATTAGGAATGACGCAAGAGCAATTAGCAGAAAAATGTGGAACCAATAAATCTTATATCTCAAGAATAGAAAATAACTCCTCAGACATTCGACTTTCGACCCTGATGAAAATAATTCAACAAGGTCTTGGAGGGCATTTAAAATTGACCATTCAATTATAATAATCATGATGTAAATTGAGTTACTCAAGCACTGCTTCATGAGAATAAATTTTAAATTACCCTCTGCTATTACTTTGATTATGTTGGTGATTATTTTGGCTGCTATGGGCACTTGGATATTGCCCGCCGGCCAATACAGTAAGCTAGTAAATGAAAATAACCGAGTATTTGCAGTTACCTCAAGCAGTGGTACAATTTCATTACCCTTTACTCAAAAAACATTAGATAGTCTTTCTATAAAAGTAGCACTGCCCAAATTTATTAACGGCGATATCCGCAAGCCAATATCTATCCCAGATACCTACCAAAAACAAAAGAAACAACCACAAGGCATAGTAGCTATTTTACAAGCTCCCATTAAAGGCATTATTGAAAGTATAGATATTGTTCTTTTTATAATGATTATTGGTGGCTTTATGCAAGTGTTTAATAAAACTGGTGCTATGCTTATGGGCGTTCAATACCTTGCAGGTAGGATGAAAGGAAAAGAGAAATTGCTGATAATATTGCTCACTTTTATCTTTTCTTTCTTAGGAGGTTCCTATGGTATGGATGTAGAATCTATAGTATTTTACCCCATATTAGTGCCGTTGTTTTTGGCTGCTGGTTACGATTTAATAGTACCTCTTGCCATTGTGTTTGGAGGGGCAGGAGTTGGTTATATAGCCAGTTTCTCTAATCCATTCTCTACCATTATTGCATCTAACACGCTTGGCATTAGTTGGTTAGATGGCTTTTATGGGCGGCTTATTTATTTTGTAATTACTACTGCACTTTTTGTTGCGTACATACTTCGTTATGCGCATAAAGTAAAAAAAGATCCCCAAGCATCTCTTGTTTATTTAATTGATGGAATTAGCCAAATTGCGGCTGTGCCAAATAAAGAATCATCCGACTTAACAAAAAAATTAGCACTTAAAACCAAACTGCTGCTACTGTTATTTTTACTCACATTTATTAGTATGATTGTGGGCATTGTTTATTTTAATTGGTGGACTGTAGAAATGAGTGCCCTGTTTTTTGCGGCTGCTTTGTTGGTAGCTTTCATTGAAAAAATAAACGAACAATTATTTGTTAAAGAGTTTACACAAGGCATGGCATCATTACTTAATGTAGCTGTTATTGTTGGCCTTGCAAGAGGTGTAACCATTATATTAAATGATGGAATGGTGAGTGATACCATTCTTTTTTATGCAGCTAATTTGTTGCAAAATTTTTCACCGGCGCTTTTTATTGTATTGATATTGTTATTTTATTTTTTCTTTACTATTCTGGTGAGTTCCTCCTCAGGCATGGCAGTACTTACTATGCCCATAATTGGTGCGCTAGCAATTTTGCTCAACCTGCCCGGAAGGTCAATAGTAAACTCCTATATTTTTGGTATTGGTATTATGTATTTAATTAC
>JBKJQV010000375.1:0-4566 GCA_046593815.1 Sediminibacterium sp.
ATTTTTTTCATACTTAGCGATTATAATAGTTTATGTTTAAGACTTATTCCTATCTCTAACGGTAAGATGATGGAAAAATCGGTTCCTTCCCCCTCTTTCGTTTCTACTTTCAACTCTCCCCCATGTGCTTTTATAACATCATAACTCAAACTTAAACCCAAACCTGTTCCTTGTCCAGTTGGTTTTGTAGTGAAGAAGGGTTGAAAAATTTTTTCTAGTATTTTTTGAGGGATGCCGTTGCCATTGTCGGCTACTTTAATTTCGACTTTATCTCCTAGTTTCTTTGTGCTTAAAGAAACTGTTGGTTCATAACCCTTCGATAAACTCAGAGTGACATCAGCTTTGAAAAGCTCAGCCTGACAAGCTTTCTTTTTTTCATCAACTACATAAAATGCATTAGTTAATAAATTCAAAACAACTCTTCCAATATCTTGTGGAATGATATTGATGTTGCCGATTGATTCATCAAACTCTGTTTTCATGATTGCATTGAAGTTTTTGTCTTTTGCACGCAATCCATGATAACTTAATCGTAAGTATTCATCACATAAAGCATTAATATCTGTTGGTTCTTTTACACCGCTGCTGCTGCGGCTATGCTGCAACATTCCTTTTACAATATCGGCTGCACGTTTACCATGGTGATTTATTTTTTCGAGATTGGCATCAATATCATTTAATAATTCTTCTTGTTCGGCTGTCACCCTGAGCTTGTCGAAGGGTTTTAATTCGTCTATCATTTCTCTACTCACCTCACTAAAATTATTTACAAAGTTTAACGGGTTCTGAATTTCATGAGCAATGCCAGCAGTAAGCTCTCCAAGTGAAGCCATTTTTTCGGATTGAATTAATTGCTGCTGGGCTTGTTTTAAATCTACCAAAGTTTTATCTACTTGTTGCTTGGCAGCTTCTAGTTTATTAAAATCTTCGTAACGTGCATAAGCCGTAGAAAACGCATCGGCCAAAGATTGCACTAGTTGCAAATCATCATCATTTAAAACAGCCGTGTTCCCAACATACAACATGCCTTGTAAAAATGGTAAGTAATGCAAATCAATTCCATCTTTTGGCAATGTGTTTAAATACTGCTCACGTGTAGCAATACTTTTTTGTTCTATTAACACATCTGCTAAAACCGAAAAATCCTGTGTACCCCAATGTGTTAAATACATTTTTTTTGCACGCCAATAATTTACAGCCTCTGTTAAATTACTAGTTCCATATGGAAGATGAAAAGCCGCAATGGCTTTGCCATCGGGTGTAGAAAGAAAGGTATGAATTTGTTCTTGCGCATCATCCATTATAAAAACTCCGCAACGCACAAACGGAATACCGAGTGTGGTAAGTTCACTCCAAACCAAAGGAGTAATTCTATCTAAGTCTTCTGTTGTTCGCATAGATGCTATTTCTGCACGCACACGATCGAGTGAAGCCTGACGGATTGCATCCTTAGCAATTGATTCAGATTTTTGAAGTTCGAGGTAACGCCTGAAAGTAAGATCAATAATGGCATTGAAGCGACGAAGGATTTTTATTTGATCTTCAGAAATAGGTTGCTCATAATAACCATAGAAAGAACCTTCCGAAAAACTTAAAAAATATCCATGATGTTCAAGACCAGCTTTAGCCTGATTGGGTACATTAAAATTATTGGTAACTTTTTCATAATAGGTCTTTAAAACATCTCCACTCAAAACAAAGAAATAGTCTTCTCCTCGTAACCAGGTATCATGAATATTTGTCAACACCGGATGATCATCTAGCAATGCCGTACCTACCATTGAAAGACTATCTCCTTCTTCTGATGATGTAGCTGAATACAATAATACTTGTCGATTTTCTTTATTTTGAATTCCAACACCTGCGCGCATAGGTTTGATTCCCAGCTTACGTAATTCTGTAAAAACCATACCAGCAGTTTCTAGCAAATCGTTACTATTGTGCATGGCCATTGCTTTACCACGCACTTTTTCTAATGCTGCCTCAATGGTTGCTTCGTGCGCTTGTGCTTCTGCTTTTTGAAGATCGAGGAAGCGGATGTACGATTGTTCAAAAACCCGGGAGAAGCGTTTTAGAATGTCAATGTCTGTTTCAGAAAAAGAGGATTTGTTATACCTATTAATCTGAAGACAGGACTTTTTTTCGATTGCTGTAGCTATCGTGATTGCCTCACTGTCTAAAATGAACTGTTTTCTTTCTTTAGGTAAGTATTTAAAATCTGTATGTTCAAATGAATAATTAAAAAACTCGTTTTTTTCATCTAAAGAATAGGTAGCCGTAAAAAAATCCGCACCACTTTCTCTTTGATTAAAAATGTCATTCAATATTTTGAAGTCGGCATTCGGTATTTGATAGCTTGTAGACCTATCATTCTTTGCACCTGCGGTCCAATATTCAACATCCTTTATTCCTTTTGTATAGATAACGATATTAACAGAATCCATTGCTACATTTAATTCTTTCATTCTTTCGAAAACAGAATTAATTATGTCCTGTAATTCGCTGCTACTATGCATAGCTAAAGAACGGGAACGTACTTTTTCCAATGCTGTTTCAATAGTGGCTTCTCTTGCCTGTGCTTCTGCCTTTTGCAGATCGAGGAAACGAGTATAAGTGCCATCAAAAACTGTAGCGAATCTTTCCAGCAATTTAATTGCATCTTCTGAAAGAGGTATTGGTGTTGATATAGCAAGATGTCCTCTTGAAAAATAGGCGGCCGTTATAACCCGCCGGCCACTTGTATCCTTGCTCATAATATTTAAGCCGGTCTTTTTATTACGGTACAACAGCCAGTCTTCAAGTTGTTTATCCTTAAGATCAACAACAAATGATTTTTTCTTTTCTTTCCATGCTTTTGTAAGTGGGTATAGCAAATTTGGCTCCTTCATATCCAAGTTGAATGACTTGTTTTCAAGTTCACCACTTCCAGCCCAATCTGTAACACGGAATTCGATTTTACTTTCATTTTCATTATATATGCCAATGGTGAACTGAATAAGATTTTCTTCTCCCATTTTAGTAAACTCGTGAAAAAGAACGGCTGCAGTTTCCGATAGTTCATCACTATGTCTCATGCCCATTGTTCTGCTTCTCACTTTTTCCAACGCCGCTTCAATTTGCGCTTCCCTTATCTGCGCTTCTGCTTTTTGCAGATCGAGGAAGCGGGTATAAATACCATCAAAAACTGAGGCAAACCTTTCTAACAAACGATGTGATTCATCAGAAAGAGGAGAATTGCTGCCTAGTGCAAGCATCCCTTTAGAGAAATACGCAGCATAAATAAAACGCCGTTCATCTTTTGGAAGAGTGGTTGAAAAAATTTCCGATTTAACCAATTCATTCCTGTAACGATTATACACTTGTATTTCTTCACTGTTCATTTCTACTAGCAAAGATTTTTTCTTTGCTTTCCATCCTAAGTAGATTTTATTCATTACTATTGGCTCATCAATACTATGTTGGAAGGATTGCTGTAATTGACTTCCTTTAACTGTGGCAAACACTTCCACAACTTTTTCAGTTTCCTTTACTATACCTATAGTTAGTTGTTCTACTGGCTCTCCTAATTCTTTCATTTGTTGAAAAAGAATTTGAGAGGTTTCATGCAACTCTTCACTTTTCTGCATTGACATTGTTCTTGCACGAACTCTTTCCAAAGCCAATTCAATTTGACCTTCTCTTGCTTGTGATTCTGCTTTTTGAATATCTAAAAATCTTTTGTATGTCAGTTCAAATACATTTCGGAAGCGTTTGAATAAATTAATTTCTTCTTCAGTTAATGAGGCATAAGTTGAAATTCCTAAAGCAACTGGACCCAAAGAGTACCAATAATAATTAAGTGATTCTGCTTGTTCCAAATACTTGTCTACAAACTGATTGGTTGTTTGCTGATATGCATACAAGTCTTTCAGTTTTTTACCTTTCAAGGTTTGGGTAAATAGTTCTTCTGCACCAGCAAGCATTTGAACGGCAAACTCCTTTTGTAATTTATTATTTTTAAAGTCTACTTCTATTGTAAAAAGTTTTTTGTGCTTTACATAATATTCATAGTTGAGGAAAGTGTCTTTAATTTCATTAATGATAGCCGTTTGCACATTGCGTATTTCTTTTAAACCAAGCTCTTTCAATTGCTCAGAAATAGTTTTACATACTTCCAGCATATCTGCCTGATGCTTCATACCCATAGCAATGGCACGAACTTTTTCTAAAGCCGCTTCAACTTTCAGGTCTTGATTTTTTTGTTCCAACTCTATAGTTCTTCTTTTAATGGCATCTCTTAATTCCTGGTTTTCTTTCGAAACCTGTTCTGTACCTAATGTTTCTCCTTCCTGTACTTTAGAATCTGGCATGGAGAAATGCTGGTAAACAAAACGCCAGCCCATTTTATTTTTCCGAAGGATTGATGTAAAGCGGAACCGTCCATAATAGTTCCACTCAGTTCCCATTAGAAAATAAGCATCAAATACTTCTGTAATAAAAATAAGTCCCTCGATTAACTCAGTCGTTTTTTTCCTGTTTCTTAAATCAGTTTTTCCTGAAAGCTGATCCGCTGTTTTTTTAAAAAAA
>JBKJQV010000111.1:0-4067 GCA_046593815.1 Sediminibacterium sp.
GATGATATTATTAAGGACAAAGAAAACAGCCGTAGAAGAATGTTGGAACAGGCTGCAGGTATTACCATTTACAAAACAAGAAAAAAAGAAGCCAAAAATAAACTCGATGCTACAGAGCAAGATTTGGCCCGTATAGAAGATTTACTGTTTGAAATTAATAACCAATTAAAAACAGTAGAAAGTCAGGCTAGAAAGGCTGAGAAATTTTTCGAAATTAAAAAAGAGTACAAAGAAGTTGCTGTTGAATTAGCAAAAGCATCTTTAGAGGGCTTTAATATTACTTATAAAGAACTTACTGAACAACAGGAAACAGAATCGGATAAAAAAATAAAAATAGAAGTAGAAATTGCTTCAGATGAAGCTGCTATTGAAGAAGAAAAATTGTCGTTCATTGCACAGGAGCGTGCTTTACAGAACATGCAGCACGATTTTAACGAATTACAGCAAAACCTTCGTAGCAAAGAAAACGAGAAAAATTTAGCTAGTCAGAAACTCCAATACTTACAAGAGAAGGAAACCAATCTTAAAGAATTTTTAGAGAAAGCAGAGGGTCAATTAAAAACAATTGGTGATTCTATAGAATATTCTCAATTGCAAGTGGGGGATGAAGAGGCTAATCTAGCAACCATTCAAGATCAGGTTGAAGCAGCTCAAATTGAAGTAGAAGACAAGCGCCGAGCTTTTGATGAAAAACGCGCTGGTGTAGATGCAGTTCGTAACCAATACCAACAATTCCAACGCAATCAGTTTGATGCAGAGAAAAAAGTTGCAGTAGCCGACACTTCTATACTAAACCTTCAACGTGCTCAATTGCAGTTAAATGAAGAAAAGGAGAACCGTAATCATCAATTACAACAACTACAAATAGAGAGCAATGACAAAGAAGCTGAGTTAGATTCTAAAAGAACCGATTTAGCTCAATTGCAAGCTCAACACGAAAAAACAAAAGAACAGATTTTTGAAACTCAAGCTCAGCTAGAAGTATTGCGCAGCGAGTTGGCAGAAGAAAACAGAAAGCTTGATGCTAAACGCAACGAGTATAATTTATTAAAGAGCTTGATTGATTCGATGGAAGGTTATCCAGAAAGCATTAAGTTTTTACACAAGAATAACGAGTGGAACCACACTGCACCAATACTTTCGGATATCATTTATGTGAAAGAAGAATTTCGTACGGCAGTAGAAAATGTTTTAGAGCCTTACCTCAATTACTATGTTGTAAATGATTTAAAAGAAGGGTTACAAGCTATTCATTTATTAGATACACATCAAAAGGGGAAAGCTAATTTTTTCTTGCTCGATAAATTTTCCGACTTCAAAGTGGATTCTCATCAACCCAATAATACCATCAAAGCGATGGATGTAATTGAAGTAGATGAACAATACCGCAAGTTGGCAGAATATCTTTTGGGAAATGTTTATATAGCAGAAAACGAAGATGCTTTAACTAATAGCAATGGAGCGGTTGTTCTAGAGAAATCAGGAAAATACGTAAAAGGTAAATACACGCTTACAGGTGGAAGTATCGGGTTATTTGAAGGAAAGAAAATAGGTCGTGCTAAAAACTTAGAAAAACTCCGTGAAGAAATTATTGATCAAGAAGGTATCGTAAACTTATTAAAATCCGATATTCAATTCAAGCATAATGAAGTAATTGCTTTTAGCGATCAGCTTAAAGAGAATGCCATTAAACAAACGGAGCAGGAAATTAACCAACTAACCAATCAGGTATTTGCTGCGAAAAATAGAATCGAAAATTTATTGGCTGCTCAACAAAATGGCGAATTGCGACTTGCAGATATTGATGCACGTTTACAAGATGAGCAAGATGGAATTGCTGAAACGCGCGAACAATTGATTGTTTTGAACAATCAGTTAATGGCTACTGCTGAAGAAATGAAGAATGTTGAATTAGATTATCAATCTTCAGAACAAGCTTATCATTTTGCATCGGGTCAGTTCAATGAAAATAATTTACAGTTAACTCGTCAACATAGTAAGCTTAGTACTTTAAAGCAGGAGTTGTTATTTAAAGAAAACCAATTGAACGATTTGTACGATCAAATCAAATCTAACACTGCACAATTAGCAGAAGCAGAAGCTGATATAATAGAAGGCAATGATGCATTAAAAGAGGTAGAAACTTTATTGGTAGATTTATTGCGCAATAAAGAGTTAGAAGAATTGAAGTTGAATGAAGCAGATCAGGCTTATTATAATTTCCGTAACGCTTTGCAAGAAAAAGAGAGCGCACTTCGCATGAAAGTGAAGAGCAAAGAAATGATTGACCATTTGGTGAATGAAATTAAAGACAAACTAAATGAGCTGAAATTGCAATTGGCAGGAATGAAAGAACGCTTGAATGTGGAGTTTAAAATTGAGCTCGACGAAATTTTAGATCAGGAAAGAACAACAGAAACACCATTAGAAGAATTGCAGGCAGCTTCGGATAGAATGCGCAAGCGCTTAGAAAATATGGGTGAAGTAAACCCTACCGCAATTGAAGCCTATACAGAAATGAAAAAGCGGTACGAGTTTATTTTAGAGCAGAAGAATGACCTTGTTACTGCAAAGGAAAGTCTTTTACAAACCATAATGGAAGTAGAAGCAACTGCCAATCAGCAGTTCCTTGAAACCTTTAATAAAGTGAGAGAGAATTTCCAGAAAGTATTTAAAGCCCTCTTTACAGAAGAAGATACTGCCGATATGATTTTGGTAAATCCAGAGAACTTGGCAGAAACTGGCATTGAAATTGTGGCTAAGCCTAAAGGAAAGCGTCCATCTTCTATAACGCAATTAAGTGGTGGAGAAAAGACCCTAACAGCAACCGCATTATTATTTGCTATTTATTTAATTAAGCCTGCACCATTCTGTATTTTAGATGAGGTAGATGCTCCGTTGGATGATGCCAATGTAGGCAAGTTTACACAAATGATTAAGAAGTTTAGTGATAACTCGCAGTTCATTATTGTTACCCATAATAAGCAAACCATGGGAGCTGTAGATGTAATTTATGGAGTTACCATGCAAGAACCTGGGGTAAGTAAGCTAGTACCAGTAGATTTCAGAAGTTTAAATTAACACCATCAATTGGCTTAATAATCCGTACAATATCAATTACCTTCGCGCCTCAAATTACAATTTGGGGCGCTTTTATACAACACATGAAGTACGAAAAAGAAATTAATAGAAGAAAAACATTTGCTATCATCTCTCACCCAGATGCTGGTAAAACTACGCTAACAGAGAAACTCCTTTTATTTGGAGGTGCAATTCAAGTGGCTGGAGCTGTTAAAAGCAATAAGATTAAGAAAGGAGCTACAAGTGATTTTATGGAGATAGAACGCCAGAGAGGTATTTCTGTAGCTACTTCTGTAATGACTTTTGAATACAATAATACCCTAATTAATTTATTAGATACGCCTGGCCACAAAGACTTTGCAGAAGATACTTATAGAACTCTAACTGCGGTTGATAGTGTAATTTTAGTGATTGACAGCGTAAATGGGGTGGAAGCTCAAACTCGCCGATTAATGGAAGTGTGTAGAATGCGAGATACACCTGTTATTGTGTTCATCAATAAAATGGACCGCGATGGAAAAAATCGATTCGATTTATTAGAAGAGATAGAAAAAGAGCTTGGTATTTCATTGCATCCCATGACTTGGCCCATTAATAGTGGTAAAGAATTTAGGGGAGTATATAATTTAGATAATAAAAGTTTGCGATTGTTTCAAGCAAGCACCAAAGCCAATGAGGAAGATATTGTGGCAATTGCCGATTTGAACGATGAATTATTAGATGCTAAAATTGGAGAAAGAGATGCTGCTCAATTGCGCGAAGACGTTGAATTGATAGATGGTGTTTATGGCGAATTGAATGCCGAAGACTACTTACAAGGTAAAATAGCTCCTGTATTTTTTGGGAGTGCGGTAAATAATTTTGGAGTAAAAGAAATGCTCGATACGTTTATTCGCGTTGCTCCAGTACCTCGCTCAAGAGAAACAACCACAAGAACAGTAGAAGTAGGGGAAGAAAAATTGAGTGGATTTATTTTTAAAATTCAT
>JBKJQV010000213.1:0-25248 GCA_046593815.1 Sediminibacterium sp.
TTTTAACCCAAAAATTTCCAATGAACAAACACCATTATGTAGCTATTATGGCTGGCGGAATCGGCAGTCGATTTTGGCCAAAAAGCCGTACTTCATATCCTAAACAATTTTTAGACATTTTAAATACAGGTAAATCTTTAATTAGGTGGACCTATGAAAGGTATGCTGCATTTATTCCTAATGAAAACATCTATATAGTAACTTCCGATGAATATGTTGATATTGTAAAAGAACAATTGCCAGAATTACCAGTAGCCAATATTTTAGCAGAACCAAGCAGAAAAAATACTGCACCATGTGTAGCATATATATCTTATAAATTATTACAAAAAGATCCTGAAGCTTCATTAATTGTTGCTCCAAGCGATCATATGATTCTTGATACCGACAATTTCAAAAAAATTACTGCTGAGGCTTTAAATTTTGTAGAGCATATAAAATCATTGGTAACATTAGGCATAAAGCCTACTCATCCAAATACGGGCTACGGCTATATTCAGCATGAACCAATGCAAGTGGTTGACGGAATTTATAAAGTTAAAACATTTACCGAAAAGCCTAATTTAGAACTAGCCAAAACATTTTTAGCTAGTGGGGATTTTCTTTGGAATGCGGGTATTTTTGTTTGGCAAGTTAAAAATGTAATGAAGGCTTTTGAACAATACCAGCCAGAAATGTTTGAATTATTTGATGCTGAAAAAGCACATTTTAATTCCCCTACCGAAAAAGAAGCCATCAATAGAATTTATCCTTTATGTACCAACGTTTCTATTGATTTTGCCATAATGGAAAAAGCAGACAACGTTTATGTAATTCCTTCTTCTTTTGGCTGGAGCGATTTAGGAACATGGAACAGCGCATATGATAATTTAGAAAAAGATTATTTAGGCAATGCAGTAGCTTCTCCTAACGTAATTGTTATTGATGCTACTAAATGTATGGTTTCTGCTCCTCACAATAAACTGCTAGTATTACAAGGTCTCGATGATTTTATTGTGGTTGATACAGATGATGTATTGTTAATCTGTAAAAAAGAAAAAGAACAGGCAATTAAAGAATATGTAGCCGAAGTAAAACGCAACAAAGGCGACCAATATATATAAACAGTTGTTAGTTTTAAAAATTTATAAGGGATGGCATTGCTATCCCTTTTTAATTATGCTTACATTTGATCTACTACAAATAATTGAACAATGACTTTTTTGCGAACTGTTATCACTGGAACTGGTAGTTATATTCCTCCGCATATTAAAAGCAATAAAGATTTTGCTGAACAAGTTTTTTATGCAGAAGATCATGAAAAAATTGCCGCGCCATCTTCAGAAATAGTAGAGAAATTCAAAGACATTACTGGAATTGAAGAAAGAAGGTATGTTGGAAATGAGTTCACTGCATCTGACATGGGATTGATTGCAGCAAAACATGCAATAGATAACGCAGGTGTTGATCCAGAAACCCTCGATCAAATTATTGTTGCCCATAATTTTGGGAACGTAATAAATCATACAATTCAAACTGATGCGGTTCCTTCATTAGCATCTAGGATAAAAAGTGGCTTAGGAATTAAAAATCCTAATTGCGTTGCTTACGATGTTTTATTTGGCTGCCCTGGTTGGATTTTAGGTGTAACACAAGCAGACGCTTTTATAAAATCAGGACTTGCAAAAAAATGTTTAGTAATTGGTACCGAAACATTAAGTAGGGTGATAGATCATTACGATCGTGATAGCATGATTTTTAGTGATGGCGCAGGTGCTACAATTATTGAAGGTATTGAGGGGGAAGAAAATGAAAAAGGTATAATGGCACAAAGTATGCAAAGCCATTGTGTTGATGAAGTAGGATATATAACAATGGGTAAGTCTTATATACCAAATGCCGATCCATCTGTTCGTTTCATAAAAATGAAAGGTCGCAAAGTATATGAGTACGCAATTAAAAATGTACCATTAGCAATGAAAGCTTGTTTAGACAAATGTGGACTACAAGTAACCGATGTTAAAAAATTCTTTCTTCATCAAGCCAATGAAAAAATGGATGAGGGATTTATAAAAGCGTTGTTTAGATTATATGGAATAAAAGAAATTCCTCATAATATTATGCCAATGAGCATTCATAAATTTGGTAATAGTTCGGTTGCAACTATTCCTACATTATATGATTTGGTAAGTAGGGGTGAGCTTAGTGAGCATCATTTAAACCCAGGTGATATTGTTATGTTCGCATCAGTAGGAGCCGGAATGAATATTAATGCAATTTGTTATAGAGTATAAAAGAAACACCAAATAATAAGGCCGCCTACCTTTCGGTAAACGACCTTTATAAACTATCCCCCAATAGTTATTTTTTGCAAAGCCCCTCCAACTAATTAGTCGCTTCATCTCGATTTTGGATATTAAAAAGGACTCTGTTTTACTATAAATTACTTTAAAAAAAACTGATTTAAATAAAGTATAAAATTAATGTTCCTTTTAGTTTAAAAAACTACGTTTTTACGTAGTTTTAAGTAATTATCCAATAAAAAGAACCTAAATAATGGATCTTAAGAACCAATTGCCAAAATATACAAAACAACAGATCACAACAACTCCAATTAATCCCTCGGATGAACAATACCAAAAGTTCAAGCGAGTTATTCAAAGATTTCCAGAAGAAGCAGTTTATGTTTATTCTTTTAAAGAGAACAGATTAATTTATGCAGATGGTTGGGAAGAAACTTTGGGATACAAAGATTCGGAAATTGACTTATTAACCATAATGAGTAAAACCGATCCTCTTCATGCACCATTTGTTTTCGACCTAAACGATAAAGCTTTAAAATTCATCCTATTGAAAAAACAGGATATGTTGCAATATAGTTATTCGTTTGAAGCAAGAAAAATTCACAAAAATGGGCGTTTGATTCCTATGCAAATTAAACTAGGCATTTTTAGTGTTGAGGAAAATGGCGCTGTAAAAGAGGCAATAGGTAGGTTTCAAGTAAATCGCGATTTGCGTTTTGGAAAAGTTATTCGTTATGCTGCTTACGGACCTGAGAAAAATGAATTTGAAGAAGAATTAAATAAATCTTTGTTTGAACATTATGCCATTTCAAATAAAGAAAAAGAAGTTTTACAACAAGTAGCTAGAGGTTTAACCATAAAAGAAATAGCATCAAATTTAGATTTGAGTAAATCTGGAGTTGAAAAAAGAATCTTACCCCTTTACAAAAGATTTAATGTGAACAGCTTACCGCATTTAATTAGTTTTTCTTACGAGAATTTTATTTTGCCTTAAGCATTTCCCATTTCAATTTCATTTAATACCCTCTTACATTCTTACCTTCTAAATAATTTAGGAAGGCTTTGTTAACTACCTTATTTCCACCAGGTGTTGGATAGTTTCCGGTAAAGTACCAGTCGCCGGTATTGGTAGGACAACTATCGTGTAAGTCTTCAATGGTTTGATAAATTACTTGAACAGGCACATGTACACCTTCTGGTGTTATTAGTTGAGCAATTTTATCAGAAATTTCTTGTGTAGTGAATGGTTTATAAATTTGACGTACAACGTTTTCGGTATGAAGCTCTTCACTTACAATTAATTGATTTATTTTTTCTTGTACTTCAGTAAGAATATATTCCATATCACGCTCTTTCAACAATGCTATTGCTGCCTTAAACGCAATAAAATCGCCTAGTTTACTCATATCAATTCCATAACAATCGGGGTAGCGTATTTGAGGAGCAGAGGATACAACAATTATTTTTTTAGGCTGCAAGCGCGACAACATTCTAACAATACTTTCTTTTAATGTAGTACCTCTAACAATGCTATCATCAATTACAACTAAGCTATCTTCATTTTTTCTAACTGTTCCGTAAGTAATATCATACACGTGCTGAACCATTTCATTTCGGTTAGCATCTTCAGTAATAAACGTGCGAAGTTTTACATCTTTAATAGCAATTTTTTCTTGTCGAATTTTACGGTTTACCATCTCTTCTAATTTCTCTTCCGAAAAATCTTTTCCCCAACTTAAAATTCTTTCTACTTTTATTTTATTTAAATACTCTTCCATCCCTTTTACTAATCCGTAAAAAGCAACTTCTGCAGTATTGGGTATATAGGAAAAGATGGTGTTTTTTAAATCGTAATTAATGCTTTCTAAAACCGTTTTGCTTAAATGATGCCCTAACGCAATTCTTTCTCTATATATTTTTTCATCGCTTCCTCTCGAAAAATAAATTCTCTCAAAACTACACGCCCTTCTCTCTTTCGGTTCTAGTATTTTTTCGATTTTATAATTTCCTGCATCATCTACAATTAAAGCAGTGCCGGGCATCAACTCTAGTACTTCATTCTCGCCAACATTAAATGTTGTTCTGATAGCTGCGCGTTCACTTGCTGCAACAATTACTTCATCGTTAATATAATAATATGCTGGTCTTATACCATGCGCATCTCGCATTACAAAACTATGCCCATTGCCTATTAATCCTCCAATAGTATACCCACCATCAAATAAAGGAGTGGCCTTTTTTAATACAGAAGTTATATCAGCATCATTCGGATGTAATTCATCATCTTGATTTAGAAAATAATGCAACACTTCTAACATTGCAGCCAAATCGCTTTGCTTTTGAAATACGCCAGGTTGCATACTAATTAACTTAAATAACTCGTCTGTATTAACTAAATTAAAATTACCAGCTAATGTTAAGTTTTTGCCAGGCAACAAGTCTCTTTTAATAAATGGGTGACAGAATTCTACATTATTTTTACCTTGAGTACCATACCTTAAATGGCCCAATAAAAGCTCTCCCAAAAAAGGTAAGTGCCCTTTCATTAACCCTGGATGCTGTTTAATATCTGGTTGATATTTTTCGAGCTCTTCTATATCTTGACCTATCTTAAAAAACAAATCAGCTATAGGATGTTGAGCACTACTTCGCATTCTATGAAGAAAGGGATTACCTGGTTCTGTATTTAATTTTACGCTTGCTAAGCCGGCTCCGTCTTGACCACGATTGTGTTGCTTTTCCATTAATAAGTACAACTTATTAAGACCATAAGTGACTGTTCCGTGTTTTTGCAGATAATAAGAAAAGGGCTTACGTAATCGGATATAAGCTAGTCCACATTCGTGTTTTATTTCGTCGCTCATAATAGGTATTAAAATAAAGTGGCAAAGTTACAACTCCGCCACCTTTTTTTACAGTTAATTATATACCGATTCTGCTTGTAAAGAAGCTGCTAACCAAAGAAACTCATTAATAAAGTTGTCAATTGTTTTTTTGAATGATGGGTCGATCAAATTACCCAATTCATCAAATTTCTTATCTACAAAAGGAGTAATGAGCATATGTGGTGATGCAATCCCAAAAAGAGCGGGAACAAGCAGCAACAATTGTTGAGAAGAACGCATTCCACCCATACCTCCAACCGAAGCGGGTGCAATTCCAAAAGCTTTTCTCGACTGTTTAGGGAAATGGTCTAATAAGTTTTGTAATGCTGGAGAATAGCTTCCGTTGTATTCTGGGGTTACTAAAATAAATGCATTTGCCGCAAAAATTCTTTCCGCTAATGGCTTATATTGATCAGGTGTTTTTTCTACAGAACTAAAAACATCTTGTAATAGAGGAAGGTTCCATTCTCTTACATCTATTATACCCGTATAATGATCGGTAGTATCTTTTAAGTGTTTTTGCAAATTAAGCGCTAATCTATTGGTAACGCTATTTGATCTCGGGCTTCCAGAAATAATTTCAATATTCATAATTAGTATTACAATTATAGGTGAAACTGGTTCAATTAATACAAACTTATGCTTGTTTAATCATCTGAACTGCTAATAGTAATTTAACCTCATCGCTCACTACTATTCCGCCGGCTTCTGTAGTAGCACTCCATGTTAATCCAAATTCACTGCGATTAAATTTACCATTTATTTCAAAACCAACTTTTTGTTGACCGTAAGGATCTTTCATTTCTCCTCCTAATTCTACATTTAAGTCAATTGGTTTTGTAATTCCTTTTACAGTAAGGTCTCCTTTAAGCGAATAATCGTTTCCTGCTTTTTTAGTGAATGAAGAAGACACAAAATTAATGGTTGGGTATTTTTCTGCACTAAAAAAATCATCACTCTTTAAATGACCATCGCGTTGCTCGTTGTTAGTGGAAATACTATCAACAATAGCTTCAAATTTAATTGTAGCATCGCTATAATCATCATTCAAAGAATCCATTGAAGCGTCAAATTTTTGAAAGCTACCAGTTACATTGGTAATCATTAAATGTTTTACTTTAAAACTAATTTCGCTGTGACTTGCGTCGATTTTGTAAGTTGACATGTTTTTGTTTTTATTTGTTTTTTTTAATTTTCAATTAATACACCCATTTTGCCCATTTGATAATCTCGGAACGCTTCCATTATTTCTGTTTGGTTGTTCATTACAAACGGACCATGTGAAGCAACTGGTTCATTTAATGGCTCACCTGTTCCAAAAAGTAATACACTGTTTTCTAAAGCCGTTAGAGTAATGCCATCACCATCTTTATTGAAGTTTATCATATAATACTCATTTACTTCTTCAATATTATTAATACTCATTTTCCCATTTAGAATATAAAGAAATGCGTTATGCGAGAGTTCAAATGGTATAGAATATTTACCACCTTTTTGCATTTGAATAGTAAACATATTAATGCTCGATAATGGTTTGATTGGACCAAATGTGTTATTCAGTTTTCCTGCAATTATTTTAATGATTGTTAATCCATCAGTAGATTTTATGGTTGGAGTTTCTTCCGCACTAATAGGAATATATACGGGTTCATCCATTTTATTTTTTGCTGGAGAATTAATCCATAATTGAATTATCTCTTGCCTACTTCCTAATTCATGAATATCAGCTGGTGGTCGCTCACTATGTATAACTCCCATACCCGCGTTCATCCACTGTGTTCCACCAGCATACACTATATTATCATTGCCTCTACTATCTCTATGATGCACTCCGCCATCAAAAATAAACGTAACCGGAGAAAAGCCACGGTGAGGATGAGCTCCAACGCCTGCGTTTTTTAAGTCTATGTCTTTTGATACTTCAATATTTACATGATGTAATAATAAAAATGGATCAATCATTTCTGTTTTACCGGAAGGCAATGGTTGCCTTATTGGAAAGCCGCCCATATCCATGGGTTGTGCGTAATCAATAGTTTGAATAGTTCTGTTTTTCATCATTAATTATTTATACTGTCATTGGTACTTCAATGAGCAAAATCTCTGCATCGGAATCTGCTTTAATTGTTATTTCTTCTATTTCATCAATCCCTAATCCATCTCTTTCATTAAGCTCAATATTGTTAATGGAGATATTACCTTTTATTATAAAAGCATATACACCATTCCCCTTTTTTCGGATTGAATACTTACTTATAAATCCATTTGAAAAGTTGCCCAATGAAAACCAAGCATCTTGATTGATCCATACCGCATCAACATCATCAGGCGCTACTACTGTTAGTATTTTATTGATTCTATCTTGAGGTTTAAATGATTTTTGCTGGTAGGTAGGTTCAATGTTTTTCTCTTTTGGAAGTACCCATATTTGCAAAAATTTTACTTCTTTATCTTTATTTGCATTCACTTCGCTATGTGCTATTCCGCTTCCAGCACTCATGATTTGTACATCGTTTTCTCTAATAATTTCATTTCTTCCAGTACTGTCTTCATGGTGCAAATCGCCTAAGAGCGGAATAGAAACAATTTCCATATTATCGTGTGGGTGTTTTCCAAATCCCATACCTTCTTTAACTGTGTCATCATTCAATACCCTTAGAGCACCAAAATTCATTCTTGCAGGATCATGGTAATGCCCGAAACTAAAAGTATGGTAACTATTTAGCCATCCGATATTTTTGTGCCCTCTTGTTGAGGCTTTATGTAGTATTGTTTTCATATAATTAATTTATTAAGTGTATGTACATCTATTTATTTAAAAAAATAGCTACTCTTCTGTACTTCGCATTTTCTCGAGTAACCCATTAATTTCTTTGGCATCTTTTTCTCCCAATACAACAATTTCATCCATCACCTTACTTATTTTATCGGTTGTACTTTTTAATATAGCTATTCCGCTTGAAGTAAGTGAAATAACTGTTTCCCTTTTATCAAAGGAAGAGTTGGCTCTTTTCACTAATTTTTTTATTTCCAATCTATCAATTATTCTTGGCACATTAGAGCTTTTCTCAATCATTCTACATCCAATATCTTTTACACACATTTGCTCGGGATGTTTGCCTTTTAAAATTCTCATTACATTATACTGTTCATGTGTTAAACCAAAATCCTTAAGTTCTTTGCTCATCTTTGTTTTTAACCACCAAGCGGTATATAAAATATTAAGCGTAGCCTTATGTGCTTCATTTTTAAACTTATTACTTTTTAAAGCCTGCTCTAATTTCACTTCACAAATATACATGTATATACATGTATTTACCAAAAAAACTTATTTTCCGTTATGATACCCGAAAAACCTAACCCCTAATTCTTAATTAATAATTCTTAATTCTAGTTGGTTCTACTCTTAGCTGCCTTATCGGCCGCTTTACGCCAATCTTCTAATCCTGTGCAATTAGCGAAGTCTTTGTCTATTAACACATAATAATTGGGTATATGGTCTTTGAACCACTTTTCTAAAGTGACAGATTTTTTCTCTTCCAATGCTCGTTGTGCTACTCGATTATAATCTTCTTTCAAATTTTCGCGATGTGGCTCTTTTTTAGTTTTGAAGTATATTAAACGAACAACCCTTCTATTCCTATCATCAACATACACTTGTGGTTTATAAATATCTCCCGGCTTCATTTCACTTATCGGCTTAATCATATCTTTATCCAACATATCTAATGAAATAAAAGTAGATCCATCTCTTCCAGAAAATGCACCCGCACTAAACTTACTTCCTTCATCATCACTGAATTTACTTACCGCTTCTGCAAAGCTTATTTTCCCATTTTTAATATCGGTTCTAATAGAATCTAGTTTTACTGTAGTTTCTTTTATTTCATCCTCTGTAATTGGAGGTATACGCAAAATATGGCGGACAATTGCTTCATCTCCAGAGCGACTAATCATCATAATAATATGCAAACCAAATTTTGATTTAATTACTGGAGATATTTGACCTTCTTTTAACCTAAACGCACCAGCTAAAAAAGCAGGGTCCCAAAATTTATCATTTCTATTTAAAGTGTACTGACCAGCATTTTCTTTTACTGCAGGATCTTCAGAATAATTTTTTGCTAATTGTTCAAACTTCTTAGCACCAAGCGTTTCGGCTTGTTTTTTATAATCATATAATTGCTTCGAAATATATTCCTCTACATCTTTATTTGCTTTAGGATGAATCACAATCTGACTAACTTCTACCTCACTCTCATAAAAAGGTAAACTGTCTTTTGGAGTTTTACTATAATATGCTTTTACTTCTGTAGGAGTTATTTTAATGCCATCAACAATTTTCCTTTGCATTTGATCGGCTAGCTTTTGCTCTTTAAATGGTTCTCTAAAATCATCTTTTAATTGATAAACCGTTTTTCCTGCGATTTCTTCTAAAACATCTTTTGATCCATACTGCTGAATTGTTTGTCGTATACGATTATCTAACTCACCTTCAATTTCTTCTTCGCTTACTGTTAATGAATCTTTCTGTGCTTGCAACAATAATGCTTTACGAATTAATTGACTTTCTAATACTTGGCACTCAGTAGGAATATTTGGATTATCCTGACCTTGTGATTGTCTTTTTACATCATTAATGGAATTAAGTATATCCGAACGCAAAATAATTTTATCGCCAACTTGACCAACTATTTTATCGGCTAATACTTTTTTTGATTGAGCGTTTACTTGAGTAAATAAGCCTGCATTAAGCAGAACACAGAAAATAACCAATTGCTTCATGAGCTATACAATTTAATCGTATCAAAAGTAATCAAACAAAGACTGTTTTACTACACAGTCAACGGTTTTAACAAAATATAAAAGCCTCAAACCGCTCACCTTTAATTTAAAAACTTGGCGAAGGCTTGAGGCTTTGGATCAATTAATTTTTACAAAGTACGTTTTACTTCCTCTTCTTCAAATGCTTCAACTATATCACCTACTTTAATGTCGTTGTAGTTTTTAATAGTTAAACCGCACTCCATATTAGAAGCAACTTCTTTTGCATCGTCTTTAAAACGCTTCAAGCTTCCAAGTTCAGCAGCTTGACCTTCTCCTTTTGGATATTCTACAATACCATCTCTAATGATACGTATTTTACTATTTCTAGCAATTTTACCATCAAGAACAAAACATCCTGCAACTGTAGCTTTATCGAATTTGTAAACTTCTCTAATTTCAACATTGGCAGTAATTTTCTCTTGATACTTAGGTTCCAACATACCTTCCATTGCACTCTTAATTTCATCAATTGCTTGGTATATGATAGAGTATAATTTAATTTCCACACCTTCAGTATCGGCTAGTTTATTGGCTTGCATAGAAGGTCGAACGTTAAATCCAATAATGATTGCATCAGATGCTGCTGATAATAATACATCACTTTCAGAAATTTGTCCAACTCCTTTTAATACAACCCTTACAGCTATTTCTTCTGTAGATAATTTCTGTAATGAATCACTAAGTGCTTCAACAGAACCATCCACGTCGCCTTTTATAATAATGTTTAACTCTTTAAAGTTACCTAATGCTAAACGACGACCAATTTCATCAAGCGTAATATGCTTTCTAGCACGTAACCCTTGCTCACGTAATATTTGAGCACGTTTAGTAGCTGTATCTTTTGCTTCAGCCTCGTCTTCAAATACTTTGAATTTTTCTCCAGCTTGCGGTGCACCATTTAATCCTAATATTACTACCGGTGTTGAAGGAGGTGCAACTTCTATACGCTGGTTACGCTCATTAAACATGGCTTTTACACGACCATAATGTTGTCCGGATACAATTAAATCTCCTTGACGCAATGTTCCGTTTTGAACAAGAATAGTGGCTACATAACCACGACCCTTATCTAATGATGCTTCAATAATTGTACCAGTACCTTCTCTTTCTGGATTGGCCTTCACATCTAAAATATCTGCTTCTAATAATACTTTCTCTAATAATAGATCTACATTCAATCCTTGCTTAGCAGACAATTCTTGTGTTTGGAATTTACCACCCCAAGCTTCTACTAAAATGTTCATTTGAGAAAGTTGCTCGTATATTTTTTGAGGATTAGCTCCGTCTTTATCTATTTTATTCACTGCAAAAATCATTGGAACGCCTGCTGCTTGAGCATGGCTGATTGCCTCTTTAGTTTGCGGCATTACCGCATCATCCGCAGCAACTACAATAATTGCAATGTCCGTAACTTTTGCACCACGAGCACGCATAGCAGTAAAGGCTTCATGACCAGGTGTATCTAAGAAAGTAATTGCTCTTCCGTTTGGAAGAGTTACTTCATAAGCTCCAATATGCTGTGTAATTCCTCCAGCTTCACCCGCAACTACATTCGCGCTTCTGATATAATCTAGCAAAGAAGTTTTACCATGATCTACGTGACCCATAATTGTAACAATTGGAGGGCGCTGTATTTGCGCGGCAGAATCTTCTTCTTCTTCTTCTTCATCTAACTCATCAACTTCTTCTAAACCAATAAATTCAACTTCAAAACCAAACTCACTAGAAACTAGTTCAATAACTTCAGCATCTAATCGCTGATTAATTGATACCATAATTCCCAAATTCATACACTTTCCAATAACATCTGCAAAGCTTACATCCATTAAATTAGCCAACTCACTTACAGTAACAAATTCAGTTACTTGTAATTTGTTATCTTCCAACATCTCATCTCCAGTAGCTTCTGCAGCTTCATCTCTCTTAGCCCTTCTATACTTCGCTTTCAAGCTTTTTCCTCTTCCTCCAGTTCCCGCTAACTTAGCTTGCGTTTCACGTATTTTTTCTTGAATTGCTTTTTGATCTATTTCTTTATCTTCCGTTCTAGGAGCATTCCTATCACTTCTATTTCCACCTCTGCTTCCGCCGCCGCTTCGACCTCCGCCGCCACCGCCTCTATTAAATCCACCTCCACCACCTTGTCCACCTCCACCTTGTGGATTATTGTTTCGAGCAGCTACAATAGGACGATTTGGTCCAGTCAACGGTTTACCATTTGCATCTTTTGCAACAGGAACCGTGGTAATATTATCGCCTTTTTTATCAACCGGAATACGTTTACGCTTTCTTTTCTCGTCTCTACCCATTGGTTTTGGGCGAGTATCGCTATTAACAGGTAAATCTATTTTTCCTAAAATTTTTGGTCCCTCTAATTTTTCTGCTCTAATATTTTCAATTGTTGGGGGAAGATCTACTTCAGGGGCAACTGAAACCGGTATTTCTACAACAGATTGAGACGCCTTCGGTGAAGCTTTTGTAGGCTTTTCAGTTGCTTTAGCTGCGGGAGCAGGTTTAGCCGCTGGCTCAGCTTTTTTAGCTGATTTTTTAGGACGAGTAGATGAATCAATAGTTGATAAATCAATCTTATTGATCACTTTAGGGCCCTCCAATTCAGGAGCATCAATTTTAGTTGTCCCCTTTGCTAAATCAGGGGTTAGCGTTTTAGTTTCTGGAACAACAACTACCTCTTCAACTACTTTTTCTTTAACAGGGGCAAAAACCTCGTCAGCCATTTTTACAACTGGAGCTGCAGGTTCCTCTGCTTTTACTTCTGCTTTTACTTCTGCTTTTGGAGCAGCTGCAGGTGCTTGCTTTTTATCATTTTTTCCAAAAGAAATCTCTTCTTCATCTCTTTTCTTACGAGCTTCAGAATGAGCTACCTTAGGTATCTCCACCTGGTCGGCTTTATTCTTTGCAACTTTATCTCCTTGGAACTCTGCTTGTAAGGCACGATACTGATCTTCTTGAAGCTTTGCAGTTGGCTTCAAGTCATCTTTATTAAATCCTTTCTTCACTAGAAATTCTATCAAGGTATCTTGACCAATGTTGAATTCCGTAGCGGCTGCTAACAGTCTGGGTAATTTCAGTTCTGACATTCTTTGTTTTTAGGTCCATGGTCCATACTATATATCCATGGATTATGGACTACTGTCCATGGACATTTTATATTGGCACCAATCTCGCTAGGGCTTATTTAATTCCCATACAAAGATAGGTGCTTATTATATGTTTATGCTTCTGCGTCGAATTCTTGTTGCAACACTTTTTGAACCTCAACAATTGTTTCTTTTTCTAAGTCTGTTCTTCTCTCTAATTCTTCAACTGTTAACTTCAAAATACTTCTTGCAGTGTCGCAACCTATTTTCTTAAATTCATCTATAATCCAAGGCTCAATCTCATCACTAAATTCATCCAAATCAATATCAAACTCATCGGTAATTTCTTCGTCTTCGCGGTACACATCAATTTCATAACCGGTTAACTCACAAGCCAATTTAATGTTTACTCCTCTTCTACCAATTGCTAGAGAAACCTGATCGGCTTTTAAATAAACATTGGCTTGTTTTTTATCGTTATCTAAATCCATGTAACTGATTTTTGCTGGCGTTAAAGAACGTTGTATCAGTAGCTGAATATTAGTAGTAAAATTAATTACATCAATGTTTTCATTTTTCAATTCACGAACAATGCCATGAATGCGACTTCCTTTCATACCAACGCAAGCTCCTACAGGATCAATACGATCATCATAAGATTCAACCGCAACTTTAGCACGATCTCCTGGATCACGTACTATTTTCTTAATTGCTATTAAACCATCAAAAATTTCTGGTACTTCTATCTCTAATAATTTGGCTAAGAATAAAGGACTAGTTCTAGATAAAATAATTACTGGTGAATTATTTTTCATGTCAACACGTGCAATTACCGAACGAACATTTTCGCCTTTCTTAAAATAATCTTGAGGAATTTGTTCAGATTTTGGAAGTATTAATTCATTGCCTTCTTCATCCAATAACAATACTTCTTTTTTCCATACTTGATAAACTTCTGCGCTGATGATTTCACCAATACGATCGCCGTATTTTTTAACCAATGCGTTTTTCTTTAAATCGCTGATACGGCTTGCTAGCGTTTGTTTTGCGGCAAGAATAGCACGGCGACCGAAGTCTAAAATATCTACCTCTTGGTATAGTTCTTCGCCCACTTCAAAGTCAGGTTCAATTTTAACAGCATCTGTATAGCCGATCTCAGCCAATGGATCCAAAACCTCACCATCTTCTACAATCATTCTTCTACGAATAATTTCTAAATCGCCTTTTTCTGCATTTACAATTACATCGAAGTTTTCATCGCTGCCGAATTTTTTGCGGAGTAATGTTTTAAATACATCTTCCACCACTTTCATCATCGTGGGACGATCTATGCTTTCGGCGTCTTTAAATTCTTGGAATGCGTCTATTAAATTGATACTTGCCATAGCGATAATTTTTTCTGCTAAAATTTAATTTGAACTGTTGTTGATTTTATATTTATAAATGGAATTACCAATTGCTCGGCAACTGCTTTTTTACCTTTTCCTGATGTATAATTAATTGTTATATCATCCTTTGTTACCGTTTCTAAAAGACCTTCTTTTATGGTTCCATCTAATAAATGAACTTCAATTGTTCTGCCAATATTTTTTAAATACTGGCGATGTAACTTTAATGGTTCTTCAATTCCTGGTGATGAAACTTCTAATGAAAAATCTCCTTCAGGATAAATTGCTGCTTCTTCTATAAGCTTGTACAATCTTCTATTAAATGATACACATCGCTCAATTTTAATGCCTTCATCTCCATCAACAAAAACCTTGATATTGTTAGTAGGTTTAATAGCAATAGACACACAGAAATAAGCTGGTTCTTCAGCTAAAATGCTGTTGAGCATCCCTTCAATTTTCTCAGTATTTAAATCCGTTGCCATATTAAAAAAGGAGAAGGGAACGATAGTCGTTCCCTTCTGTTTATTCTTTGTTGTTGCAAATATACAAAAAGATGGGCTTATACTCCAAATTTTTACCGTTCTTCCGATTTTGGTTCATTTTAACGGTGCATTGACCTGTTTTTGAGTATTTTTACACCCTTATGTTCAAGATTATAATCTGGGGTTTCGTAATTTATATGGCTGTTAAGTTCATAGTTGAACTAGTAATTCCTGTTACAAAAACGGCCAAGCAAATAAAGAAAAAAATGACTGAAATGCAGGAAAATCAATCATTTCAGCAACAACAATTTACACAATCTCATGCCCAAGAAGCTAAGTCTACCGCTTCAACCAGTATAAAAAGAGATGATTATATTGAGTTTGAGGAAGTGAAATAGCTAATCCTGAATTATTTTATTCAGCTTATTGTCTAATATACTTTGCTTAATGATCTATTTTTAGTGAATGAATAAAAAATTACAGATACGAATATAATTACAATTGACAAGTTAAACGCTTCCAAATTTTTTAGGATAACCCCACCTTCTTTTAAAAATTCAAAGCAACTTTAAGCATTGCTTGAGATGGTCTTAGAACATAAAAACTCTGTGTACTATTATTGGCAGACAAGCTTAAAGTTTCGAAGTTATTGGTGTTTAAAATATTTAGCCATATTGCTTCAATATCTATTTTTTTATTTTTTAATTTCCTTTTAAACGATAAATCTAAGAAAAAGAAATTCCTTTCAGATGCTCCTGGTCTTTTGAAATAACTTTGTTCAACATTGATTTTTATATAACTAAAATCTGAAAAAACAATACTATTGGAGATAGTTTGATTCAGTAAGAAGCTTGGCGCTAGTGTTTGATTAATACCACTTAAAATTCTTTGATATTGAAGAGAATGATCTATTATCATAGAACCGACTTTGGAACTAATTGTGCTGTTTATATTTAATGTATTAACATTTGAAATACTGAGTATATTTTTGTTCATTTGAAAATTCTCTGTTCTTTTATAGGATAAACCAAGCACTAATGAGGTTTTCAATGATATAAAGTACTTGCTAATTCTGCCACCAACATTCCAAGTACTATTTGTATTGTTAAATAATAGTGCTTCCATAATTGATAAGTTTCCTATAAATAAGTTGTTGTAAATGAAAGGTTGCCTAAATTGTTCCTGTGTTATGCCAATTGATGCAAAGATTATTCTAAGAGCGTCTTTATAGTTAATAAGTAAAGAGTTGGTAAATGATTTATTATTATTGAAAATACCAGAATTATTTTGTAACATTCTATAATTTGAAAGTATTGAGTTATTGGTTGAAAAATAAGGTGAAATGTAATAATTAGATAAACTACTGCTTAAGTAAGTGCTTATGCGGCTCGTAAAAGGTATTTGGACTGATAAGTTATAGTTATAGAAGAGACTCTTGTTCGAAGTATCTTTTGTAGTGTTTTGATATTTCTGATCAATATATGAGATAGGTACAGAAAGGCTAACTTTGGCATTCTGTATTTTGTAAGACAAGCTGAAAGAATTTGTAATTAAATATTGACCAATGTCTATTTGGTTGTTAAAATTAACAGATATGCTATCCTATTTTCCTGAATACAATTTTATAAGGTTACTTGTAAAGTTTTGGTTAGTAAAATTTGCTGAAATAGTATTTTGGAATGAAATGTTTTTGTACCTACGGTTCAAACCTATTTCAGCACCTACATAAAATGTTTTTATCATTAATTTTTGTAAAAGCTCATCATAAACATTTCCAAAATTAAAAATGGAATCATAGATGCCAGGTGAAATAGAAAGACTCTGAGGCATGCTTGAATAGCTAACCTGATAATTACCTATAATTAGAGTACTTCCTTTTTTACTGATAAAATTTCCATTATTTAGGAGGCTAAAATGGTTGTTAAGGAAAGATTGAGCGGTATTAAGTGTTGTGTATTGTTGACCAAAGTCTCTATTTTTTAAGTGTTGAATTTTAAAAGCATTTAAAAAATAATAGTTTTTTGTATTTTTCTCAACTGTAAAAAAAAATCTGGTTAATATTTTTTCTAAAATAAGTGCCTGACTTTCCCTAAACTGGATTGTATCGTTTGGAAAATAAATAGTATTAAAGTTGCTATTATTTTGATTTTGCTTGTCAACTATAAAATCAAAATTTGTTTTGATATTCAAATCAGTTTTCGTCTTATACAATTGATTGAAAGTTAACGTGTGGCTATTATTAAATAAGAATCGCTGAGTATTTGTTCTAGGAATATTTGCAGATGGTATTGATAAAAGTGGGTTCTCTGTTGTATTTGAAACAAAGTTGCTGCTTATGTTAGAACTATTTAACAATAATAGTTCATCAGAATAATTAATGCCTGTATTATTATACTTATAGGAGCTGATAAACTGTGTATTTTTATTAAACTTCATTGGGTTAATTTCATAATCTAGTAATAATGGGCTTACGCCAGCCCCAAGTTTCAACCTCCCAATAATTCTTCCTCTTGCCTTATCCGTTAAAATAATGTTTAGTGCAGCCTGATTTGAAAAACTAACACTATCCAATATTTTAATCGGTTGATGGTTTTCTAGTATTTGAATTTTATCGACAGATGTCGCAGGTATATTTCTATTCGCTAAATTGTATTTATCGTCTAATAAATTTAGACCTTCTATGTAGTATCTGTTAATCGCACGTCCTTGAAATTTAATTACACCTGATTCTGTTACTTCAATTCCCGGTATCCTTTTCAATACATCACCAATTACTGCATCTGTTGCCTGAGTAAAGGGTTTAATAGTATAACTTAATGTATCTTTTTTTGCAATTACTGGGTTGCTTTTCACTCTAACTTCTGGAAGTTTGTTAACAGTTGTTTCTAACTCAATTTGAATGTTATCAAGGGATAAGCCTTTTAACTTTTCTTTTTTTGTTTGATAACCGATACAAGAAATTTCTATTTCTAGACTATCTAAAGCCTGTTTATTGAGCTCTAAAGCGAATAGCCCATTTGGGTTTGAAAATGTATACGAAACAATTTTTTTTTGATTAATGGGTGAGATTTTTACAGTTGCATTCGAAAGAGGCTCTTTTTTAGCACTAGTAATAATACCTTTGAGTTGATATTGAGCAAATAAAATTTGACTATAAAAACAGGAGTATAAAATTGTTAATAAAATTTTATTTTTCAACATTCTTTTTAATCGTTGTTCAATTCAATCGGATTATTGAGCCTTGATTTTGGTTTTGGTGCTGTAGCATCCCTTTTATTTACTTCTACTTTATCATTAGAGTTTGAAACGGAACTGCCACTTACGGCTGCATTTATGTATGCCTGTGGATTTTGTAATAACCCCATTTTTAGTTTATTAAACTGCTCTAGTGATACTTGTCTTACTAAAGTTGGTGGATTAATGAGAGAAAGTATTTCTTTTGAATAATTTAATGATTTTAGAGTGAATTCGATACTCCCGCTTTGGTCTTTTGCTTGAATGATCAATCCTGGAAGTCCATTCAACTTCCAAGGTCCCGCTTTTGTTGGAATTTCTGGGCAATACCAAACATCATAATTTCTACCTTTGAAACGGCAAACTGCTTTAAAGCATATTAATCCTTCAATTGTTTTAGTTGAATCTTGTAGCTGCCATTTAATAATGTCTGCTTTATTTTCAATGGCAAGGGTTTCACCAATCCATGGGTGTGTAAATAGAAATTTACTTTCTTCAAAGTTAAAATATAAGTTTTCAGGAGTTGTAATTTTAAATTTTACAGCATCTTTAAACTCTTCGTCACTGATTTTCCCTCCTGTTTCAACAATTTTGAGCCTAGCTTGTAAGATTGAATCTCCATAAAATTTGGTATAGCTAAAATAGCTCGATTGTTTCATGTTAAAAAAAAGCGCCATGTCTTCTGTATATTTATTCACAGGTAATAAGGTGTCTTTAATATGGCTGAAATTATAAATAGCCCGACCACTTTCAATCAATTGTGCATTCGAATTATGTAGAAATTGAAGGAAAAAAAATATTGATAGAATGAGTTTCATTTTTAAAAATTTAAAAGTAGTAGGCTCTTTAGCCTACTACTTGAATTAAAATAACCAAATTAACATGGTAGTTCAGTTTCTAAAATATTTAATAACCATGCATAACCCCTAACCTGAGATTGCGCGCTCATAGTTGCAATCATAAACGCAACTGTAGCATCGCAGTCACAACAGTATTCAGTGTAGAGGTCAATTGCCCAGCAGCTTCCCGATATTGTTCCAACACCTGTTGCACATGCAAAAAACTTTTTGTCTGCTTTAACTTTTGAAATTATTTTCTTGTCTTTAGAATCAACTTTTTTCGCTTTTTTGGTCTCAAAAGTAGTGGATGATTTCTTTTCTATTGTAGCTGCTTGGCTAATTGTAAAACCTAAAACAGCAATCATTAAGATAACAATCTTTTTCATTTTTATAATTTTTTAATTTAACCCTTTCTCTCGCCTTGGGTCTAATATTCAGCGTTTTTTTTTGTTTGATTATACCACAAGATTTCCAGTTTCGCTTTTTGCTGGGCTGTAATTGTTAAACCCCAAGTAGTATCGTGGCTACCAACGTCCTTTTTTATTGCTGCTATCTTGCTTTAGCTTTAAGCAAGACAAACGGTTTGCGGGTAATTAAGGAGTAATCCCGTTATTCTGGCCAGAATAGAATTCAAAACAAAACTTTAATTTTCAAATAAAATAGAGGTGCGCACCTGTATTTTTATGAGCTAGAATTGGTTTGTTTAATAACAATCAATATTTTAATCAAAACAACTTAACACCAACTGTGTAAACACACAGGTGATGGATAATCAATTAATGACTATTTTGCTTGTTGTAATCCAATAATTAATGAATTCAATTAAGCTCGCTATTGCCGATGACCATACATTGGTTCGCAAAGGCATTATCTCTATCATTCAATCTCAAATAGCTGTTACTATTACTGCCGAAGCAGCAAATGGAAAGGAACTATTAATGGCAATTGAAAAAAGCAATCAAATACCCGATATAGCCATTGTAGATTTGTCTATGCCTGTAATGAATGGCTACGATTTAATACCACATTTACAACAACGCTACCCTACTTGTAAGATCTTAATTATATCATTTGTAATTGAACCCAATGCCATACAGCACCTATTTAATGTTGGTGTTCATGGGTTTATAGATAAATCAGATGCAAAATTACATTTTGCATCTGCCCTTACCCAAATTATGGAAACAGGCTATTTTAAAAATCATTTATACTTTCCCAAACAAGCCGAACCGCTTAATTGGAAAAAGAATAAATTTCACGGAACTATTCCGTTTACGCATACCGAAATGGAATTTATGAAATACAAAGTAAAAGGGCTTGTATTAATAGATATTGCAACAATAATGTGCCTTTCACCAAAAACAGTAGAAAATTATCGAAACTCCATCTATCAAAAACTAGGAATTAATTCTAGACAAGCTTTAATTGAATATGCTAAAAGTATTGGATTGGAAAAATGGGATGCTTAAACCTATCAATACTATAATCCCAAATCTAAAACCGTTAGAGGAGCTACTAAGTGAACCGTTTGCAATCCTACTTTTTTAGCGCCTTCAATATTTTTAAGCGTATCGTCTATAAATAATGTTTCTGAGGGTTTTAGCGCTTGTTCTACTAATATTTTTTCGAAAGAATTGGAATAAGGTTTTCTCAAGCCTAGCGTTTGAGAATAATAGGCTTTTTTAAAATAACTGTTGAAATCCTTACCAGGAAAGGATTTAGAAAAGTCTGCTATAAACTGATCGTAATGAATTTGATTGGTATTTGAGAAAAGGTAAATATTGTATTTGTCTTTAATTTCTTCAAGCCATTGAATACGTTCTTCCGGAAAATCGAGTAAAAGTGCATTCCATGCTTTTTTTATTTGCGCATTACTCAAGTTCGTTTTGCTTTCTTTTCTAAAGGCATCATAAAAATCACATTCAGAAAGCTTGCCTATTTCTAGTTGTTCAAATAAATCGTTTAAATGATGTTGGTTGAACATTGTTTCAAAACGATCTACGCCTAATTCTTTAAAAGCCTTGTTGGTGAGTTGGAAATCGATGTTTAGAAAAACTCCACCTAAATCGAAAATGATGTTTTTTATTGGTTGCATTTACGCTTAAATTATTCGTTGAGTAAAATTGTGGTTATTTTTTGTAAAACCATTACTTTTGCCACCCTTATAAGAACATTAGTGTTCTTGGGGCCTATAGCTCAGTTGGTTAGAGCACCTGACTCATAATCAGGTGGTCCTAGGTTCAAGTCCTAGTGGGCCCACAAATTTTGCGGAAAGTGCCGGATTCTTCGGCACTTTTTTTATTGATGGATATATAAAATAAATATTAGCATCTGTTAAGTATGAAACCTGCAAAACTACAAAGCAAAACAAAGCACTGGGGGTTACAGGGGGTTGTACAACCCCTAATAACTGATTGATTATCAAATTACTACATCCAAAAAATAGGCTTTTTTAGGGGCTGAACGAGGATTTGTTCGTATATCCTTCGTCTTTTGGAGGTACCAACCCATATGCAGCGCGGGTTGTAAGCAGGTAGTGACGAACAAAGTACGAAGGAAACAAGAAGGAGGATAGAAATAGTTTATTTCCCATTCTCCAACAAGGCTATAATTCTATCTAATTTATCTATTTCAATTTTGGTAAGCTGCTTTTGCAATTCTTCAATTTCTTTTTTTGCAGTAATATTTGTTTCATAATCATTTTGAGCTTGCTCTCTATCCCTTGCATTCTGTCTGTTTTGAGACATCATAATTATGGGTGCTGCATATGCAGCCTGTGTTGAAAATATAAGGTTAAGTAGTATAAATGGATATACATCCCAATGTTGTACAAATCCTACAACATTTAGTGCCATCCAAATAATAACAATAATGGTTTGCCAAATTATAAAACTCCAAGAACCCATTCCCTTGGCTACTTTATCTGCAATTTTATCTCCAAAACCCATATTCTCCTTGTGATTTTGATGCCAGTTTTTATGTTCCATATTATATTTCTTGTGAATTTAACTAAATATCATATCAATACCAGATTGCTAGAATGTTAAAATATTTATACATTTTTCATATATTCATTAAACAATAGAAGACAATAACCAAAATCAACTTAATGAATACACCCTCTTCTGCTCCTCCTAATTCTGGCCAGGAGCCCATTGAATCGAAACATTTTTCGTTGTATGTGTTACTAGGTTTTGCCCTCATGGGGTTTTTGGTAACAAGAATCTGGGACTTTGCCGGATTTACCAATAATGAACAACAATTTTATTTGTTAGCCCAAAAAGGAGGTAATTACCAATTACTAAACATAGTATCCCTGCTCTTCGGAACAAAAATGGTAGCAATTTTAGCTGTTTTAGTTGGTGCGGGCATTGTAGTGTTCCTTCAAAAAAAAGATCATTCGCCCTCGCTTTCTCAACAAGACGCTTTTATAAGAAGGCAAATTTGGTACATTTTTTTCGGCTTGTTTTGTGCTTTCATTATTCTAGCCCCAGATGATATTTTATATCACTTTGGAATAGTTGGCATTTTATTATTTGCCTTCTGGAAACTTCCAGTTAAGGGCTTACTAATCACAGCATTAATTTGCACTTGTGTTTATAGCGGTAAGCTTTATTGGAATTATAGTGATGATGGAGCTGATCTTAAAAAATATACTGTAGTAACAGCAATTGAGAAAAAGTTTAAAATAAAAGACTCCCTGCGTGTAAGAAAAGATAGTCTAGCTACTCCTAAAGATTCTCTCAAATCCAAAACCTTTTTGGCGAAAAGAAAAATTGAAGATTCTCTTGCAAAAAAGAATGATACGCTCACATCAAAACAAGCAGGAGAAAAAGGAAAATGGGAGGGTATTACAAAAAGCTTAAAATTTGATTCCGCTAAAACAATTGCAAAAAATAAAGCAATGCGTGCTGGCTATAAAAAAAGTTGGTTTCATTTAAAAAGCATTGCACAAGAAAAAGAGTCCACCTGGTTGTATAGAATTGGTGTGTGGGATATAGGTTCAATGATGTTGTTGGGTATGGCGCTATTCGGGCTTGGATTCTTTCATCAACGATTTACAAGTAGCAAATATTTACTATTTGCAATTATCGGAATTACAATAGGATTAGCATTGGCTTATTTCAGAATGAATAACAACCATATTCGACTTCAAGACTATGCAAAATATATTCAAAATCACGCTGTGCCTTTCAATCAATTCTTACCAATTGAACAACTGTTTTTTGTGGTAGGATATATGTCTTTAATAATAGTATTGGTTCAGCAAAAAATATTTAATTGGCTTTGGGTTTCATTGGCTGCAGTAGGAAGAATGTCCCTAAGTAACTACTTACTTCAAACACTCATTTGCACATTTTGGTTTTATGGTTACGGTGCAGGTTTTTATGGTAGATTTCAACAATGGGAATTGTATTTTATTGTTGTACTAATAACATTGATTCAATTTGTTTTTTCTATTATCTGGTTAAGAATTTACCAAACTGGACCATTGGAATGGTTGTTGAACTGTTTAGTTAACAGAAAATGGCATTCAATAAAAAAACAATCTCACTCAGTTAATTAATAATTACCAATAAATTTTTCCGTATGGATCAACATAATTTATCAGCAACAAATAACAGCGCAGCACCTGTTTCAAAAGCCGACAGAATTCAAAGCATCGATAGTATTCGTGGTGTTGCTCTTTTAGGAATACTATTAATGAATATTCCTGGCTTTGGAATGAATGATGATTTTTGGTATGAATTATTTCATGGTCCTCGTTCGGGCTATGACTATCTAACTCTTTCATGGATCGTGGTTTTTTTTGAAGGTACTATGCGTGGATTGTTCTCCATGTTATTTGGAGCAGGAATGGTACTATTTATGTTGAATAAAAAAGAACACCCTGGGCAAACATCTGTAGCTGTTTATTATTACAGGAGATTACTTTGGTTGGTATTATTTGGAGTAATCAACGCCTTTGTAATATTATGGCGTGGCGATATTTTATTTTTTTATGGCCTTTCTGGAATGATATTATTTGCTTTTCGTAAACTTGCTCCAAAATGGCTGCTAATAATATGCTTCGCTTGTGTTTCATTTGGAATGATTACTAGTGCATGGTACTGGTCTGAAACACGTGAAAAAAGAACCGATTACCTCGAAGCAGTTGCTGCTAAAAAAGAAAAGAAAAAATTAACTGATGAGCAACAGGCAGCCATAACTACTTGGAGTAGTATGGAGAAAAATTGGTCTCAAAAACCTGACACTACCGTTATGAATGAAAATTTTAGAAAAATGCATTCTGGTTATACTACCGTATTCACTTATTTGATTCCTACTAATTCAATGGATGAAACTTATGGAATGTATTATGGATTATGGGACTTTCTGGCTATGATGTTCTTGGGGATGGCCCTTTTTAGTTGGGGATTTTTTACCAATAAATTGTCAACTTCTACCTATACAATGTGGCTGTTAGTAGGGTACGGTATAGGCATTCCAATTGCTTATCAATTATTCAATATAGAATTTGCTAGCGTTGGTAATAGAACCGCTTTTGTGGATCGATGGACCATGAACCCTTTTGTTTTTAGAGAAGCTAGGCGCGTATTAATTACCATTGGACATGCTAGTTTAATTATGTTGATATTTAGAAGTAAGATTGTTCCTTGGTTGATGAAGGCATTGGCAAATGTTGGACAAATGGCGTTTACCAACTACTTAATGCAAAGCATTATTTGTACTTTCTTTTTCTTTGGATATGGATTTGGTTATTTTGGCACACTCCGCTTTCACCAAATTTATTATGTTGTAGGTGCAGTATGGATTTTTCAACTTATCTTTTCTAGTATATGGCTAAAGTATTTCCGATTTGGCCCATTTGAATGGGTTTGGCGTTCGCTTACTTATTGGAAATTACAGCCGATGAAATTATAATTTGGTGAGCTGGAATGGTATTAATAAAAATTACGAGTCGTACACTAGGGTAATCTTATCTTTCTTAATAGCAGTTGCAAGCGTTAGGATATATGAACATCATGCTGTAGCATACAGATCGTTGTTGCCTCATCCTATTTTGTATGAAATAGGTGGGCTGGTTTTTGATACATGGGCTGTATTAATTTATGGAATCATTTTACTGCCTATCTTTTTATTACTATCGTTATTAAACAAAAAGATAGGCCTAATTATTCTTCATATTTTAAATCTACTTTTTCTTTCTGC
>JBKJQV010000274.1:0-5448 GCA_046593815.1 Sediminibacterium sp.
ATTTTTCCAGTTTTGCAATCCATTTTTTTCGGAAAATATATTTTCATTATCCTTTTCTGATGGAACTGAATACCCTGTATAACCAGGTATAATTGTTGTTTGAGCAAAAGTGAATAGTGAAAGAAGATGGAAGCTAGAGATTAATAGATACCTATTCATAGTTTGGGTTTATATTATCAAACTTAGTGAATATCTTTAAGTTCTTAAAAAATCCCTAAACCAATAGCCTGAATCTTTTATAGTACGAGATTGAGTTTTAATATCAACGTGAGTCAAACCGAATTTAGCGTCATAACCGTATGCCCATTCAAAATTATCTGTTAGGGTCCATGCAAAATATCCATTTACATTTATTCCATCTTTTTTAGCTTTCAATACTGCATTTAAATATTGTTTAAAATAATCAATTCGATCATTATCTTTCACTCTTCCGTTATGTAAAACATCTTTAAAAGCTGCACCACCTTCAGTAATAATAATTTCTTTAACACCTCCATAATGCCAAAATCTTTTGATCATTCTGTAGAAACTCTCACCATTAATCTCCCAACCTAAAGCAGTATGGGGTACTTTTCGAGTAGCTGCTTTTACTTCTGAAGCATGTAAATAAGGAATTAGAGGGTTGTATTTTACTGTTAATGAAAAATAATTCTGAATACCAATGAAATCAAAATTAAAATGCATTTGATCTTTGTATTTCCATGCTTTATTGTGAAAATGTAATTTTTCTAAAAAAGAAAATTGTACATCTTCAGGATATCCTCTTCCTAAAGATGGTTCAACAAATAATCTATTTAATAAAGCGTCTGCTCTTTTTACAGCCAATAAATCTTCCTCTTTTCCTGTATAGGGTACTATTTCACTACAAGAAAAACAAGTACCAATATGTGCATTTTTAACTTCAGCCCTCACAATCCTTCCTCCTTCAGCATTACATAATGTAGCATTATGAATTGCTGACATGAATAAAGTTAAGTTAGTTTTACCGGGAGGGTGTTGACCTAACATATACCCTAATGAGGTAAAACCCATAGGTTCATTAAGAATAATCCAATCTTTTACTCTGTCACCAAATTCATAGGTGCAAATTTTTACATACTTAGAAAACCATTTGAGCATTTGGTGATGAGCCCATCCTCCTATTTTTTCTAATTCATAAGGTAAATCCCAATGATAAAGAGTAACGTATGGTGTTAATCCTAATAATAAACACTCGTCGATTAATCGATTATAAAAAGCAATGCCATCTTTGTTTACTCTTCCTTTACCTTCCGGTAAAATTCTACTCCAAGCAATAGAGAATCTAAATACCTTAAATCCTAATGCTTTAACCAACATTAAATCATCTTTATAGCGATAATAAAAATCGTTGGCAATAGATGGTTTTGCTCCACCTTTAATTTTACCTGATCTTCTTGCAAAAACATCCCAGTTACTTAATCCTTTTCCATCTGCCAAATATGCCCCTTCATTTTGTAATGCAGATATTGCTACTCCCCACTGAAAATTAGGTCCAAATTCATGTGCAGATAATTTATGCTTGTAGTTCAATGAAAATATTTAGACAAAATTGCATTGAAGCTTCCAAATGGGATATTAAGAATTTATTAATTTATTAGGTCAGATAGTAGTATTAAATCAATTACAAATTATTGTGAATCAACCAAATATGGAATCAATTGTTAAATGAAATAATAAAAAAAGATGACTGCACCAATTAAACGTTTGTTTAATTCAAACAATTGTTTAATATTTGTGTTTTAATTTTTTTACTAATGGTTACCGACAAAAAAGAACATATTATCAATGCTGCAATTGAATTATTTGCAGAAAAAGGATTTGAGGGAAGCTCAATTCGCGATTTGGCAAAGCGTGCAGGTGTAAATGTTGCAATGGTGAACTATTATTTTGGCTCAAAAGAAAACCTATTTCAATCGATGGTTGAATTCAAAGCAGGTTTTATGCGTGGAAAGTTAGATGAAATTGTTTCAGATAATTCCCTTTCGGAAATTGAAAAAATTGATAGCATTATTGAAAGTTATGTATCACGATTGTTGTCACAACCATATTTTCATAGGGTTATACACCAAGAACTATTAATGTCCAACAAGGAAACACTTCACAAAAGCATTATTAACATTTTTGCAAAGAATACAAATACCATCAAAAGTATTATTGAAAAAGGTATACGAAAAAAAGTATTTAAAAAAGTAGACCCAGAGTTAACAATGGCAACACTAATAGGTACAATCAATCAAGTTATGCTATCAAAAACGATGTGTTTGATGCTAATAAAAAAAGGAGACGACTTTGACCCTTACACAGATGCTGCCTTCAAAAACAGGCTTATCAAACACCTAAAACAAATCATGCACGACTATTTGTTAATTAAATAAAACATCACAACATACTTTAAACAAAACTAAATGTCAGAACTAACAACCAAAGAAAAAAAATCACCTCTTAAAACCATTACATTGGTTTTAATTCTTTTAGTAGCGGGCTATTTTGGATACAAAAAAATCCATTACGTACTTACGCATGAAACAACAGACAATGCCCAAATTGAAACACAAATAACTCCAGTATTACCGAGGGTTGCAGGCTATGTAAAATCAATTGTTATTAAAGATTATGACTCTGTAAAAACAGGGCAATTGGTGGTTGAATTAGATGATGCAGAACTCCAATCGCAGTTAATGGAAATGGAAGCTGACTTAAAACAAGCTGAAGTAGATGTAGTTAATGCGAATGCATTATTGAATAACGCACTAGTTTCTTTGAAAGTAAATAATGGAAATATTGAATTATCTCAATTGCGTAGCAAAAAAGCAGCTGAAGATTTAAAAAGAGATCAAAACCTTTTTGCTGATCAAGCCATCACTAAAAAACAAGTAGATGATTCAAAATTCAATGTAGAATCTATCAATCAACAAACAGAAAATAGCAAAACAGATTTGTTAGCTGCTCAAAGCAGAATAGCTGTATTACAGGCTGGTGTTCAAAAAGCCACAGCAGGTTTGGGAGTAAAAAAAGCAAAAATCGATCAAATTAAACTGAAAATTACTTACACTAAAATTTATGCTCCTCAAGCTGGCAAAATAGGAAAGAAAAATGTATCGGAAGGTCAGTATGTACAAGCAGGGACCCCTTTATTTTCTATTGTGAACGATACAACTTATTGGGTAATTGCAAATTTTAAAGAAAACCAATTAAGAAAATTATATCCTGGTAAAGAAGTATCAATTGAAATTGATGCATTTCCCGAATTAAAATTAACTGGTACCGTACAAAGTTTGAGTGAAGCAACAGGTGCTAAATTTTCATTATTACCGCCAGATAATGCTAGTGGTAACTTTGTAAAAGTTACACAACGCGTTCCAGTGAAAATTCAAATAAATGATGTTGACAAATATAAAACCATGCTCAGAGCAGGTTTAAGCGTATTTGTAAGTGCTGAAATCAAATAAAAAAAACTTAAGTTCTAGAATTATTTAAATTAATTATGGCAACACCAAAAGGATTTGCAAAAGCAATCATTGTAATTACTACTGTTACTGCAGCTGTGATGGAATTGATTGATACCTCCATTGTAAATGTTGCTTTAAGTGATATGAGCGGAAGCTTGGGTGTAAATATTGAAGACATAAGTTGGGTAATTACTTCATATGCTATAGCCAATGTGATTATTATACCGCTTACAGGATTTTTAGCAGAATACTTTGGAAGAAAAAATTATTATATCGCTTCAATGATCATTTTCACTGCTGCCTCCTATATGTGCGGTCAATCTGATAGTTTAGTTGAACTCATCATTTGGAGGTTTATACAAGGAGTAGGTGGAGGTGCATTATTATCTACTTCGCAAGCAATTTTATTTGACGCATTCGATGTAAAAGATCGACCAATCGCTGCAGGATTATTTGGAATGGGTATTGTTTTAGGACCAACATTAGGGCCCACTTTAGGGGGATTCATTATTGATCATGCATCATGGCCTTTGATTTTTATGATCAATATTCCAATTGGTATTTTAGCTACATTTTTATCTTTTTCATTTATCGACAGAAAAGAAGGTGAAGGTCAGCGTAAAAAAGAAATCAAAATAGATTACACAGGAATTCTTTTACTTTCTGTTGGAATTGGTTGTCTACAATATGTACTCGAAAGAGGTGAATCAGAAGATTGGTTTAGTAGTGAAATAATAAGAATAACATCTGTATTGGCTTTTGTAGGATTAGTTGGATTTGTTTGGTATGAACTAAGTATAAAAAATCCGGCTGTAAATCTAAAAATTTTAGGTAATAGAAATTTAGCATTTACTACCATTTTTACGTTTGTAATAGGCTTTGGATTATTTACTTCAGTTTTTGTTTTCCCAGTTTTGGCGCAACGTACTTTAGGATTCACAGCTTATGAAACAGGTTTAACCTTGTTAGCTCCAACTATGTTAACAGTATTGATAATGCCAGTAATAGGAAAGTTAATGAGCAAAGGTATTTCACCAATTCCTTTTATAGTAATAGGGTTTTTATTCTTCGCTTGCTATTCTTGGATGAGCGCCAGTTTAAGTCCCGATGTTGGCAGATGGGATTTTTATGTTCCACTTGCTTTAAGAGCTATAGGTATTAGCATGGTACAAATTCCTTTGATTAACCAAGCTGTTTCAGGGTTAGCGCCCAAAGACTATCCATCAGGAATTGCTTTAAATAATATGATTCGCCAATTAGGTGGTGCATTTGGAATTGCTATTGCCAATAATTACATAGCACACCAATATGCACAACATAGAATTGATTTGGTATCAAAAATTACGCCTGAGTCTGAAATGTTTCTCGAAAGAAGCAATACAATCACACAAGGTATTATTGCCAGATCAGGCGATGTTGCTGGTGCAAGCACTAAAGCATTAGCTACAATTAATGGATTTGTAAATAGGCAGGCATATTTTCTTTCTTACTTAGATACCTTCCGGCTGATTACCATCTTTTTTATTCTGGTAATTCCATTAGTGGTATTCTTAAGGGTAAAAAAGAAATCAGCCTTAGAAATAAAAGCAGCTATGAAAGCAGCTGAAGAAGCGCATTAATTTAATTTTTAGATTTATGTATGATTTTTAATTTTAACATTTTTTACTCATATCTAACTATATAAAATAAATAATACTTGAATAATATTACTATGAAAAAAATACTCACCACACTTTTTGCATTCTTTACTTTTTGGCAATTATCTGCTCAAGTAACGGTCAATGATGAGCTGAAGAGCTTGATTAATAAGTCTTTTGGATATTACCCTAAAGTAAAAGAGATTGAAAATACAGTAGTTACCATGCAAGAGAAAGTAAATCTCTCACAAACTTTCAAATATCCAGACATTACTGCTGATGCAACTTATGCTTATATAAAACCTAAAGTAGCAATACCAATAAATGGAGACAATTTTCAG
>JBKJQV010000390.1:0-3734 GCA_046593815.1 Sediminibacterium sp.
CATCGGAATAAGCGGCCTGAATGCCTCCCATACCTCTACTAATAATATGTTGAGGTCCAATTAAGTTGCCTATTCCATATCTAGAATAAGGGGAGTTAACTTGTGCAGTTGAACTAAAAACGATGACGATTAAACTAACCACAAAAGCCAGCCTACCTGTTGTTGTACTCACTAATTGCATATAAGCCTTTAAAAATTAGGTTTGGGTCGGCAAATATCTTGTTTTTTAATTGAGGTACAAAAAAAGCCATGTCTCCACCGGTTAATAGCACGTTAAAGTTGCTGTATTTCAATGAGTAAGCGTCAATTATTCCATCAATTTCTTTAGCTATCCCCAAAATAACCCCACTTAACAGGTTGGTTTTGGTATCGTAGCCCACCAATGGGAAGTTGTGTTCTGGCTTTACAATGGGCAAAAGTGCCGTGAATTCGTTCATCGATCTAAAACGCATATTCATTCCCGGAGAGATACTTCCCCCTAAAAATTCATGCTTATTATTGATGAAATTGTAGGTAATACAAGATCCCAGTGCTATTGCCAAATTATGTTGTTTTGGAAATAGATGTACCGAAGCCGAAACCAATGCTAGTCTATCAGCCCCAATGGTTTCTGGTTTTCCTACAGGCGTTGTAATTGGTAATTTACTAGAATAAGATAGTTTGTGAAAACGAGTTTTTGAACTCAATAAAACTTCCATTTCTGGTGGATGTATTATAACAGAAGACAAAATGCTTTTTGTTGGCTGATATTCATTAATCAGCTGCTCAATAGTACTTGTGCTTGCATCTTCTAAAACAATTTCTTTTATAAATTCCGCACCGTTAAAAATGGCTGCTTTTAGTCTGGTATTCCCAAAATCAAAACATATTGTTACTTCCATAAAGAAACTTATTTAACAAAGTTAATAGCATTTTTTAACTAGTTATTGTTCTATAAAAATTAAACATTCCCAAAAAATTAGATTGATGTAAAGTTTTCGGTTCTTTGAGGTATAATTTTTAAAAATGTTTATTTCTGGGTTTACTATTATTAAAAACGCTATTATTAATGATTATCCGATTGTTGAAGCGGTGAAATCTATTTTACCAGTAGTAGATGAAATGATAATTCTTATTGGCGATTGTACGGATGATACCTTGGCTTTAATGGAATCTATTGGAGATCCTAAAATTAAAATTCATCATTCGGTATGGAATGCAGCCTTAAGATCTGGAGGGACAGCATTGGCAGATGAAACCAATAAAGCCTTTCAATTAATAAATCCTGCTAGCGATTGGGCTTTTTATATTCAGGGAGATGAAGTTGTTCATGAGCAATACCACCATGTAATTAGGCAAGCATGTAGTCAATACAAATCTGACAAAAGGGTTGAAGGTTTGTTGTTTAAGTATTTACATTTTTATGGCACTTACGATTATGTAGGCGATAGTAGAAAATGGTATAGTCATGAAGTGCGCATTATTAGAAACGATAAAACAATCAGTGCGTATAAAGATGCACAGGGTTTTAGAAGAGGAGATCAGAAGCTAAATGTTAAAGCGATTGATGCATATATATATCATTATGGATGGGTAAAAGATCCAACACAGATGATGAAAAAGCAAAAAGATGTGAGTAAGCTTTGGAATGAAGATGAAGCCCTTACTGCATTTTTGGCTAGTCCAGACTTTTATGATTTTAATCAGTTCGATTCGTTGGAGAAATTTACTGGTATACATCCTGCCGTTATGCAAAATCGAATTGATCAAAAATATTGGCATATAGAGTTGGATACAACTAAAAAACATTTTTCTTTAAAAGATAAGTTGTTGTACAAGTTTGAAAAGTTGACGGGAATAAGATTATTCGATTTTCGCAATTATAAATTGCTACCATAATCAGGAGGGCTACATAATTTACAGCAAAATACTATTGGCCAAACATGCAGGAATACTCCATACTGATAATTGAGCGTACATTCCACCAAACAGCTTACTGCAATGGCTATCGTCCAAGTAATTAAAAAAATATTTTTTTGTTTCCATCCAATATAAGCTGGATAAAAAAGCCAAATAGTAAATAGTATTGCTCCCAACCAGCCAGATCCCAACCACCAAAATAACCATTGATTAAATGGCCAACCAAATTGTACAGACGAGCTATTGTATTGTTCCGAAAAATTAGTTTGTAAAGTTGAAGGAATGGCAGCCCAACCAATTGATTCTATTTTTTTCTGACTGATCATTTTCCAGCTAACATTGTTTATAGCACGCCTTACTCCATCCGAATAACTGCTATCATATTGTTGACTATTGTATTGTTGCCAGTCGAAAATAGTGTATGCTATTTTTTGTTTAGCAGTGGGAATGCTAAAAATCAATATAAGAACAACTAAAATTCCTCCTAGCGTTTTCCAAAGCAGCTGTTTTTTATTTGGAGTTGAATTAGTTATAAATGAATTGAGTAAATAACCTATAACAATTACGAAAACCATTGCCCATGAAGTTCTTACGGCTAAAAATAAAATACTTGATACAAGAATAAGGAATACAATTTTGGTTGTTATTGTTTTAATGAATGGTATTAATGAAAACAATAAAGCACTACATAAAAAAATACCAAAACGTATATGATCATTGTCCATAAAAACGGGCAATGACTTTCCGCTTCCATATCCTACAATAGCTTCTTTTGAATGAAGTAAAAACCAACCTAGTGGATAAAGCAATGCAATTAAAGCTATGATTATCCAAATTGGGATAATCTTTTTTACTAATAAATTTTTATCAAAATAAGTAGCTGCTAATCCTGCAATTGGGTATGCGCAAAATGTAAGCAGTAATTGATAATTTTTTTCATTGCTAAGGTCTTGCCAAGCTCCAGCAAAAAAAAGTAATAAAGGAGCCAAGCACCAAAGCAATAGATTATTTTTAAAAATTAATTTTTTTGATTCAATTGGGTTTAATAAAAAGTAAACAACCCATAATCCTGTTACGATAGAAAGCAAAGCCCTGCTCCATAATAATCCTGCCATTAGCAAAATCATTAAAGCGGCTGCAATATTTTTTCGGTTTAACTTCATTTAGATGGCATAAATTTACATTTACCTGAATGTATATGTGGGATCAATTATTAACAGGCATTATTAAGGGCGATCATAAATCGCTGGCAAGGGCTATTTCATTGGTAGAAAATGAAGTAGCTGGGTATGAAACATTTTTACAAGAACTTCAAGCAGGTAAAGCAACAGTAACTGGCATAACAGGTCCCCCCGGAGCAGGCAAGAGTACTCTTGTAGATGCATTGATAGGAGAATGGATTAAAAACGACAAAAAGGTTGCAGTGCTTTGTATAGATCCATCTTCTCCATTTAATTTAGGTGCTTTGTTAGGCGATAGAATTAGAATGAGTGAGTGGTACAATCACCCCAATGTATATATTCGATCATTGGCAACAAGGGGTTCATTAGGAGGGCTACATCCATCAATTATAGAAATTACTGCATTATTACAAGCGGCACCTTTCGATCATATTATAGTTGAAACTGTAGGAGTGGGACAATCAGAAGTAGAGATTGCAGGCTTAGCAGATATTACAGTAGTAGTAGTTGTGCCAGAAGCTGGTGATGAAGTTCAAACCATGAAAGCAGGTTTGATGGAGATTGCTGATATTTTTGTAGTGAATAAAAGTGATCGACCAGATGCAGATGCATTTGTAAGAAATTTACGATTAATGCTTGCGCCAGCTTTTAATA
>JBKJQV010000057.1:0-2828 GCA_046593815.1 Sediminibacterium sp.
CATTAAAACTGCTTAATTCTTTTAGGTCGATTGATTTTGTTGCAATACGATAATGCAAATCAAGAGAAGAAGTAAGTTTATAATATTGAACTAGTTCTTCAATATTATGGTGACTATAAGCTGCGCCTTTGGCTTCTAGTTTTCGCTGAAGAATATATTTACCATCTTCGGCTATTTTTCTTTTTTCTTCGCGCAGCGAATCTTTTATTTTATTTTTTGCTTTGGCGGTAACAACAAGGTTGAGCCAATCTTCAGAAGGTTTTTGTTTGTTGCTCGTAATAATTTCTATTTGATCACCACTTCTTAATTTATGTCCGATTGGTACCAATTTATGGTTCACTTTAGCGCCGATACATTTTGTACCGATGGCAGAGTGAATAGCAAATGCAAAATCCAAAGCAGTAGAGCCGGTGGTTAACATTTTTACTTCACCTTTAGGCGTGTATACATAAATTTCTTCAGCTAAAAAAGATGTTTTAAAATCTTGTAAAAAATCAACACCATCAATATCTGAAGAACTAAGCACTTCTCGTATTTGTCCAAACCATTTATCAAAGCGGTCTTCATTACTATTTTCTTCTTTGTATTTATAGTGAGCTGCTAAACCTTTTTCGGCAATTTCGTTCATTCGTTTAGTACGAATTTGAACTTCAACCCATTTGCCTTGTGGCCCCATTACGGTTGTGTGTAAAGCCTCGTAGCCATTACTTTTAGGGTTACTTAGCCAATCGCGTAATCTTTCTGGAGAGGGATTGTATTCATCGGTAATCATTGAATATACTTTCCAACAATCTTCTTTTTCTTTTTCAGGTGGAGAGTCTAGAATAACTCTGATGGCAAATAAATCATAGACTTCTTCAAAAGAAACTGCTTTCTTTTTTATTTTATTCCAGATGGAGTGAATACTTTTTGGACGACCATAAATTTCATAAATAAAATTACCAGCTTCTAATTTTTCTTTTATAGGGCGAATAAATTCGTTTATGTAACGGGTTCTTTCTCTTTTAGTTTCTGATAATTTTTTGGCTATTTCTTTATATGCATCGGGCTCCATGTATTTCATGGAAAGATCTTCTAATTCGGTTTTAATACTATATAGGCCCATGCGATGAGCAAGTGGAGCATATACCCAAACAGTTTCAGAAGCAATTTTTAATTGCTTTTCGCGCTTCATATGATCTAGTGTGCGCATATTGTGTAATCGATCTGCTAGTTTAATTAGAATTACACGCGGGTCGTCGGTTAGGGTAAGTAGAATTTTTTTAAAGTTCTCAGCTTGTTGACTCGTATTGGTGTCTATTACGCTAGAAATTTTGGTAAGTCCGTCAATAATTTTTGCAATCTCAATACCAAATTCTAATTCAACATCATCTAAAGTAATATCGGTGTCTTCAACAGTATCGTGAAGAAGGGAGCAGATAGTGCTACGAACGCCGAGGCCAATTTCCTCAACACAAATCATAGCTACTGCTAGGGGATGAATAATATAGGGTTCGCCACTTTTACGGCGCATGGTTTTATGTGCATTAGCGGCCATTTCAAATGCATGTCGTACGAGTTCTTTATCGCCACGTTTAAGTTTTGGGCGCAGGCTTTTTAGTAGGGCACGATAGTGCCTAATGATTTCTTTTTTTTCCTGTTCTTCGTTGAGATTGTATTTTACTAAAGCAGGGTCAATAATCGGTTCTTGCGCTTGATTCATTCTTTACGAATATACGAAAAGAAGGGAGTTGAAAATCGTTAAAATAGAATTGGAAAAGGTATTTATACGCTATCAATTTTTCTAAATAAAGATGAAATTAGCGGTTGATGGCAACAACATTACAATCATCCAACCAATATAATCTTTGCATTCCCGCAATATTTTACAAAAATAAATTCGCTCATGGTTTGCTGTGTGCCCATTTCTATACCGGCAGCAATTATTATACTTTGGTTATTGGTAAGCGGTTCAAAATTTTGTAATTGTATGTTAATGGTTTGAGCTGCTAGTATCTGTTTACTGGGTTGCCAAGGAGTATAGGCTTGATTGGTAAAGTTATTGGACTGTTGATGGGGGTTAAAGCCCATAGGGCCATATTCTAAATCTTCTACAACCCCAATAGAAAACACTAAGCGATATAGGGGTTGATTCCAAGCTAGGTTAAGGTTTACATTAGGTATCAAATCTGGTATTTTTATATTTACCGAACCATCCTCTCTTTTGAGTTGGGGATGAAAAGAATAGCGAATAATAGCATCAAAACTGGTGTTTTTGTTTAGGGAGAAACCATCTAACAAATAGCGGAACTGAGATAAATAAAAAGCCCTTTCTCCACGTTCATGGGAGGTGTCTTGCAATTGTATTTTTTTAACGATTGAAGTGATGGAACTGGTAAAATTATAATCAGCCAAATGGCAAATAGGATGTATTGCGGTACGTATACTTTTACTCATTTTGGCGCAGCCACCAAATTCACTATTGTTTTCACGAGTTAGGGCGAATTTTGGCGATCTCTTTATCTTATCCTTAGTCGCCCCACCTTTGGTACGCATAATTATTTTATCACTCCCCTGCATTTTATACGAAGAGATATTACCTAAGCTGCCAGTAAAGCCCATATTTCCGTTCATAAATGCCATATACAGTAAATTTTAGTAGTAGTAATGATATACTTTATTGAATTCGAATTTAGTATAAAAGTAAGATAATACAAATAAAATTCATAGATAAGTTATAGATAAGCCATACCTTATAGGTACGAGTTATATATGGCTTATATACGGGTTATCTACGGGTTATATACGGCTTATCTACGGGTTATCTATTTTAGAACAAGTTATTTTGG
>JBKJQV010000227.1:0-8664 GCA_046593815.1 Sediminibacterium sp.
ATTAATTACCTGCACAGTATTCACCATCGAGTTATCTATCTTATGAGCCCACCGGGTTTTTTGTGCTGCCGCTTCAACTGCATATACCACACCGCTCCTTGTTCCAAAAAAAATAATGCCATCTTTTTCTATCAGCATGCTGGGCACATGTTCGTAACCATAACCCACATTCATTTTCCATGCAGCCTTCGGCATAAATGCGCTTGTTGAAAAAGCAACCAAGGTATCATTCATCGTTTTTCCATATACATAATTGCCATCTTCAGATATACCTATAGATTCTCTTACAGAAAATGAATTATTTCGCCACAAGCTTTTGCCGCTGTTGATATCAATAGCAGTGATATACCTGTCGGGTGCAACAATATAAATTAAGTTATTATGAATAACTGGTATACAAGATGCAGGAGAATAATTTCTAACTGTTGAGCCATTATTCCACTTCCAGTTCAATACACCAGTATTTTTGTTAAGTGCATATAGATAAGTGTCCCATGCGCCAAATATCACCACATCTTTATATAAAACGGGAGTACTTACAACTGGTCCATCAATTCCATTAAAAGTCCATTTTTCTTTTCCCGATTCCAAATCAATTGCCCTGAACTGGTGATCACTTGCACCAATATAAACGATATTACTATCAATTACAGGCGATCCCAATACAGCTGCATTTGCTTTGTATTTCCATTGAAGTTTTCCCGACATGTTTAAACAATATATGTATCCGTCGGTGGAGCCAAAAACAATTTTATTTGTAGCAATTGCCGGAGAAGAGTATATAGCAGCTCCAGTTTGATAACTCCATTTTGTTTTGCCATTATTCAATGAAAGCGCAACAATTTTCCCTTGCTGATTACCAAATACCACTAGGCCATAGCCAGTAGCAGGTGTTGAAATAACATTTGCTTCAGAAGCATAAGACCATTTAGTTTTAATAATGGAATATGAATTGTTGATATTGTAATCTGGCCTAGGATATTTTTTTTCAGTATCATAATTGTGCTTTTCTAATTTTATAGTCGTCCAGTTTTTCATCGAACTGCTAATAGGGTTAACTTCTGAAAATAAAATAGAATCTGATCTTACCTCAACAAAATTATAACCACCTACTTCTTTCTTTGCCCTCAAATTAGATCTGCCCATTACTCCCGGTATATCTTCAAAATTCAATACTTTATTAGTGTGGCCATGACCGCACATAAACAGTATTGTGTTTTTCTCTTTGTAAAGATCAATCACTTCATACCAATTGTCCATTTGATTGTCCATTGGATAATGATTTAAAAAGATTACAGGCTTATTAGCGGCTGTAGTGTCTAATATTTTTTTCATCCATGTCATAGCATCTTTCGGAATATGCCCATCGCTCATTCTAACATATGGGCCAGATGCACAGCCGATAAAACGAATTCCGTTATGATCAAAGCTGAAGCGGTCGCTGCCAAAAATGGAAACAAAGCTCTCGCCACCGCTCTCACTCCAACCATCATCGTGGTTTCCTGGAATGATATACCATTTGATCTGTAATCCATCAAACAGTTTTTTAGCTTTTGCCAATTGTTCATTGGTTCCTAGTTCTGTAATGTCTCCGGTTATTACTACAAAATCAAGATCCGTTCTTTTATTGATGTCCTGTATTGTCCGTTTTAGGTCTTCTTCTGCCTTGCCATCTGGTGAGCCAATATGGGTGTCTGAAATAAAAGCAAAATGAAAAGGTTTGATTTGAGCAGAACAAATGTGATGGAGAATGCAAATTGTGAAAACAAAAATAATTTTTTTCATATTGAAAGTTAAAATAAATCCCTTTGTCGGAATCACCAATTAATTATTAATATTTCTTACATTGAGTAATGAAAAAGATCCCCAAAACTTATGCACAAGCAATTGCTCGTTTCTTAGTAGTTAGCTTTGTGCTTTTGAGCCCGATTTTTACAATTGCTCAAAACTCAGATAATAGCAAATTTGTTGATGCCATTGTAAAAGAAGCAACTCAAAATTCGCAATTAAAAAGATTGGCGCATGAGTTGATAGATGGCGTTGGTCCTCGATTAGTAGGGTCTTCTAAAATGACTCAAGCAAGCGATTGGGCAATAGCTCAATATACTAATTGGGGAGTAACAGCTCGTAGAGAACAATTTGGCGAGTGGCGTGGATGGGATAGAGGTGTTTCGCATATTGATATGATTAGTCCATGGACAAAGTCTTTAGAAGGTACTCAATTATCATTTAGTCCAGCCACTAAAAAGCCTGTTAAAGCAGAAACTATTATTTTGGCTGATGTAAAAGATTCATTGGCATTTCAAGAATGGTTGCCAAATGTTAAAGGGAAGTTTGTTTTGGTATCAATGTCACAACCAACTGGTCGCCCCGATTATAATTGGACAGAATTTAGCACGAAAGAGTCTTTCGATAAAATGAAAAAAGAAAGATCAGCACAAACTGATGCATGGAGAAAAAGAGTTTCAAAAACTGGGTATACCAATAAGCAATTGGCAGTAGTATTAGAAAATGCTGGAGCTGCAGGTATTGTTGGAAGTAATTGGAGTAGCGGGTTTGGAGTGAATAAAATATTTGATGCAGCAACTAAAAAAATACCAACAATTGATATTGCTTTGGAAGATTATGGTTTATTATTCAGACTAACAGAGTCAGGTAACCAACCTAGCATTAGCGTATTTACTCAATCAAAAGAATTAGGAGCAGTTCCTACATTTAATACTCTTGCAGAAATTAAAGGAACTGAAAAACCGAATGAGTATGTAATGTTATCGGCTCATTTCGATTCATGGGATGGAGCTACCGGTGCAACCGATAACGGCACAGGAACTTTGGTAATGATGGAAGCAATGAGAATTTTAAAAGCAGTTTATCCCAATCCTAAAAGAACAATTTTAGTTGGGCATTGGGGAAGTGAAGAGCAAGGCTTAAACGGGTCACGTGCTTTTGTAGAAGATCATCCAGCAATAGTTGCCAATTTACAAGCATTGTTTAATCAAGATAATGGTACTGGACGAATTGTAAATCTTGGTGGCGCTGGTTATATAAAAGCAAAAGATTATTTAACACGTTGGTTAGCTGCTGTACCAAACAAATATAAAGATTCTATTAAAACTAGTTTCCCTGGAAGCCCTGCTGGTGGCGGTTCTGATAATGCTTCATTTGTTGCAGTAGGCGCTCCTGCTTTTTCATTGGGTTCACTTAATTGGTCTTATTTTAATTATACTTGGCATACCAACAGAGATACTTACGATAAAATTGTTTTTGATGATGTTCAAAGCAATGCAATTGTAACTGCTATAATGGTATATATGGCTTGCGAAGACCCTGAAAGAAGCTCTAATGAAAAAGCAGATCTTCCTGCAAATGCAAGGGGAGAAAAATGGCCAGTTCAAGGTAAATCTAAAAGGAAAGGTGGATTCGATAATTAATATGTGTTAGTCATGTCCTCATCAACACATATAATAAAATCGGCTTTGCCTTTATTTTCAGCAAGAAGAATTTTAATATCTTTTTGAGAAACAGTGCTTATTGTTCCAATTTTTAAAGAAGGCTGTGCTTTTTTCAAGTACCAATTAATGCCATCAAAATTGTCGGAATGGTATGAGCCATTAAAGTGTATGAATATGGTTTGCGGTTGTATGTTTTTTAGAATAAAATAAGCCATCGTTGCGTCTTTAGTTGCTTGTGCTTTAGGCATATTTATAGTCCCATGACCAGCCATCATTTCCATCATTTTTACATAACCAGGTAAATTAGGATCATAAGCTATTGGCAAAGGTGCCATCCAGCTTTTTTCTTCAGCAGAAAGACTGTCCAATTTTTCAAAACCTCCTTTTGAAACCAATGCTGCATATTTTCTTGGAATATTAGTTGCAATAAAAGGAATATTATTTTCTTTTGCAAAGTTTACCAACGGTGCATAATCGGTTGAAAAATTTTTCCAAAGACGAGCAGAGGAATCAAGCCCTTTTGCAGATAATTTTCCTGCTAAATAATTATTCAATGCTGCTTGATTATCTGCTTCAAACATTTCTGCGCCTAATACTAATTTGCTAGTTTGTTGTAAATCTTTAGTAACCGCCAATTGAAGCCAATGTGCAATAGCATTATTGTGGTATTCTCCAAATAATATAATTTTTTTATCCTTTAATACGCGTAACATTTTTTTATAAGAAACTTTTTTCCCTTCGGCATTATATAAAGTATAAGGAGCTTTGTCTTGAGTAAAAGCTGTAATCAAAGTACAAGTAAAAAATATAGAGAAAAGGGTTTGCTTTATCATCATTTCTAGCGTTTTATTAACCAAATATATTGTTGTTATTCCAGATATAACTAGGTATTCGTTATCAAAAAATACTCAACTGCTTTGTTTTTTGATTTAAATTTTGAGGCATTTTTGAACTTAAGGAAGGAAGTTCTATTTTAAATACTTCACTTGCTTCATACCTCGATGCAACTGATATAGTTGTATTTCCAGCATGAGGAGCAAACAGTTGTTGTACCAATTCTGGTGTATTATTTTCTTTTGATAAATGAGCAAGTAATAAGTGCGATAAATGTGGAGATCTATGGTTGATAAATAATTCTAAAGCCTCTTTATTAGAAATATGGCCTTTTCCACCAGTAATCCTGTCTTTTAATATTTGAGGATATTTTCCATTTTTCAACATCATCTCATCATAGTTAGATTCTAAAAAAACAGCATTACATTGTTTAAAATATTGTTCTACTTGTTCGCAAACAATGCCAATATCTGTTATTACACCAACAGTAATTTCTTTACAACGAATAATAAAACTATGTGGATCTATTGCATCGTGATGTTTTGTAAAAGCTGTAATATGCAAATCACCTATTTCAATGTGTTGATCTGCAATAAATGGTTGAACTAAATGTTTAATTAAACGGGTTCCTTTTTTTGCTGTTTCTGGAGTAATATATACAGGCAAACTATACTTATGGGCTAAAGTAGATACTCCTTTAATATGGTCGTTATGCTCGTGGGAAACAAAAATTGCTTTTACTTTTTTCATTAGTAAGCCAATTTTTTTCATCCGAATTTCCACTTCCCTACAAGAAATACCAAGGTCTATTAATACAGCTTCATTTTCATTGCCAATATAGTAGCAATTGCCGTTACTTCCAGAATTAAGAGATGCAATGTGTAAAGCCATATTATTTGCAAAGAAAGCGTATATTGAAGTTCAAAAAATATTATTTGTTATGAGTATAGCTAGTAAGTTTTTAGCAGAATTACAACAAGAGTCTGCTAACACAAGAGCCATTTTAGCCGCTGTTCCTTTTGATAAGGCCGATTTTAAACCACATGAGAAGTCAATGTCTTTAAAAAGCTTAGCCACACATATTGCAGAAATTAATGGTTGGTGGAAAGAATGTCTAATACATGATGAGCTTGATTTTGCAAAAGATAGTGGCTCTAAAAAAGAGTATCATTCTACAGATGATATAGTTGCTTGGCATGATGAACTTATAGCAAAAGCAACCATCATTTTAAACAATGCCAAAGATGAAGATTTTGCAAAACCTTGGACAATGAGAAATGGTGATGCCATTTATTTTACGCTTCCAAAAGAAGCTGTTGTTAGAACTTGGTGCCTCAATCATTTATACCATCATCGAGGGCAATTAACTGTTTATTTAAGATTACTAAATATTCCTGTGCCGGGTATGTATGGTCCAACAGCAGATATGTAATTTTAATTTCCATGAAGCCAATCATTTTCTTAATGGGTGTAGCAGGCTCTGGTAAGACTGTTACTGGTAAATTATTGTCAACCAAAATTGGTGTTCCTTTTTTTGATGGAGACGATTTTCACTCTATTGCAAATAAAGAAAAAATGAAAGCGGGTATTTCATTAAACGATGAAGACCGAATACCATGGTTGAATTCCATAAATTCTTTCGCAAAACAACAAAGTTTTTTAAATGGAGCAATAATAGCTTGTTCTGCTTTAAAAGAAATGTATCGCGTTATCTTAATGAAAGATATTGGCAATAACTATTGGATTTTTTTGTATGGTGACTACGAAATACTTCATCAAAGATTAGTTGCAAGATCGGGTCATTATATGCCAGCTTCGTTATTAAAGTCGCAGCTTGAAACTTTAGAATTTCCAAAAATCGCATTGAGATTAAATATCGATAATTCGCTAGATACTATTACAAAAAATATTATCAAATATATTACACCAACTAAGATTGGAGTAATTGGTTTGGGCGTAATGGGAAAAAGCCTTGCATTAAATTTTGCAAGCAAGGGTATTCAATTGTCTATTTTTAATAGGCATGTAGATAATCAAGAAGTTGATATTGCTAAAAAAATAGTAGCAGGAAATATCGAGTTACAATATGCAAGACCTTTCGATAACCTAACCCAATTTGTTCAATCACTTGAACTGCCCCGAAAAATTATCTTGATGGTTAGTGCTGGGAGTGCAGTAAATGATTTATTAACTGAATTGATTCCTTTGCTCAACGAAAATGATATAATTATAGATTGTGGTAATTCCCATTATTTAGATACTTCAACTCGAATTGAAATGTTGAGGAAAAAACAAATTCATTTAATAGGTGCAGGCATTTCTGGAGGGGAAGAAGGTGCGTTAAAAGGACCATCAATAATGCCTGGAGGAGATTTGAGTGCTTATAATCATGTAAAATATTATTTAGAATTAATTTCAGCTAAAGACAAAAACGGTAATCCATGTTGTTCATATATTAGTATTGATGGGTCTGGTCATTTTATTAAAATGGTACATAATGGAATTGAATATGCTGAAATGCAATTATTGGCTGAAATTTATATTATTCTCAGAAAAGGACTTCAATTAAATCCTGATGAAATTGCTACAATTTTTAATAAATGGGATAAGGTTGAATTAAAGAGTTATTTACTTCAAATTACCGTTGATATATTACAAAAGAAGGAAGGTGATAAATGGCTGATTGATGATGTATTAGGTGTTGCATTAAGCAAAGGTACTGGAAGATGGGCAACACAAGCTTCTGCCGATTTGGGTTCTCCTGCTGGTATGATGACTGCTGCTTTATTTGCAAGGTTCAATTCGGAAAAGAATAGCAGTTCACAATCTACATTCGCTCAAAACCTAATTAAAAAAGATTCATTTGATATTGATGAAATAGCAAATGCATATCAGCTTGCAAGAATAGTTAATCATCATCAAGGATTCGAAATGATACAGCAGGCTTCTACTCAATACCATTGGAATATTAATTTGAAAGAAATTGCAAGAATATGGACAAATGGGTGCATCATTAGATCCACATTAATGGAGAATTTTAGTGCTATGAAATTAGCATCTTCATCTGATCAACATTTAACTAAGTTGACAAAAATAACAACAGCTGCTATGCAATATGGGTTGGCTGTTCCAGCATTATCTGAAGCAGTAAATTTTTTAAATACAGGTAGTTCAAACGATTCAGCAATGAGTTTAATACAAGCTCAACGCGATTATTTTGGAGCACATCAATTTATACGCAAAAGCGATCCTGAAAAAAAATCGATTCATTTCGATTGGAAATAAAATGCAAAACTTAACCCAATATACTATTTAACGTAAGAACTCCGAGCAATCCAACTATAGATATAATAGTTTCCATTACCGACCATGTTCTTAAAGTGTCTTTCACTGAAAGATTAAAATACGATTTAAACATCCAAAAGCCTGAGTCGTTAATATGCGAAAATAAAAGGCTGCCTGCTCCAATAGCTAATACCATTAAATTAGGATTAAATTGAACAGTAAGTAAAACTGGTGCCATTATTCCAGCAGCTGTAAGTCCTGCAACTGTTGCAGAGCCAATACATACGCGAATTATAGCAGCTATTAACCAACCTAACACTAAGGGGTGAATGGATAAATGTTGAATTGATTGTCCAATTTCCTTGCTAATACCACTATCTGATAAAACTTGTTTTAGTGCGCCTGCACCCGCAATAATTAAAAGTATAGGAGAAATTTCTTGAATAGCTTCTCCAAAAAATTGCATGATTGTTTTAATTGCATAATTGTTTGAAATGCCCAACGTATAAGAAGCAATCATTAATGAGAGCAACAATATTATTGAAGGATCACTCCAAAATTTAATGTAGTTATTGTTTGTGCTTATCAATAATGAGAATATTGCAAAACTAATCATCAAAACTACTGGTAACAATGCGCTAATAAAACTATTTAGTTTTCCAGGTAAAAATTCTGCAGAAATTATTTTAGTATCAAAAATTTTTAGTGGCTTGCGGTCAATTTTTTTTAGTGTTTTTGCAAAAATTGGCCCTGCAATAATTACAGTAGGTATAGCAATTAAAAGTCCATACATAAGTACTATACCATTATTGGCATTTAATTGAGCAGCAATTGCAACAGGCGAAGGGTGTGGAGGAATAAAGCCATGGGTTACCGACAATGAGGCCAACATTGGAATAGCCGTATATATTATTGGTAGTTTTGTTTTATAAGTAATAGAAAATACCAACGGAACTAGCAGTACAAATCCAACATTATAAAACAAAGGAATTCCCACTATGAAACCTGTGAGTACCATGGTCCATTGCATATTTTTTTCGCCAAAAAATTGAATTAAGGTATTGGCAATTTGTTGAGCAGCACCTGTTTCTGC
>JBKJQV010000156.1:0-9917 GCA_046593815.1 Sediminibacterium sp.
CTTAAAATTGTTCCAATAGTAAGAACTAACAGCAAGATTAGTATTAGCAGCGATATTATTGCAGTATTCAATTACTTTATTCATATCAGCAGCGGCGAATGTATAAGGGCCAGCTGGTTTAGTAGGATCTGACTTATATACAGCTTTATTTAAATAACAAGTAGCTAATAAAGCCCATGCAGCTTCTTTAGTAGCTAAAGTTCTATTCGCTTTGGTATATGCTGGTAAACTAGTAACTGCACTTTCTAATTCTGCAATGATTGCATCAATAGCTTGTGATCTAGTTAAAACATCTGGAATAGCAGCAGCTGCAGCGGTAGCCGGACGAGATTGAACTTGTCCGTATATATCACAAACTAAATATCTGAAGAAACTGCGTAAAAACTGACCTTCAGCTTTTTCTAAACCTGTTTTGGTTTCAGCAGTTAAAGTAGCTTGGAACAATGCACCATTTAGGCCATTCCATGTATCATTAATTTGATTGTGATCACCAGCCCAAGTATGCAAGTGTAATCTACGCCATGTACCAAAATCATCCCAGTCGGTACCACGTGTTGGTCCCATTATTTCATCTGTAGAGTGCTCTTGCAATCCAAACCAGTTTCCCTGGCCACCGGTTAATTGGTTCAACTGCTCGTAAACAGACGAAATAGATCCAGCCGATGGAGCACCACTAGCTGTATTAGGTGCGATAGAAACTGGACCATCTAATTTTGGTTCCAGTTTTGTACAAGATGATAGCGCTAAAATGCCTATCCCTGTAGCAAAAGTTAAAAAGTATTTTTTCATTTTATTTGTTTTTTCGGTTATTGAATTCTACAATTAAAAGCCAATGTTAACACCAAGCGTTACTACCAAAGGTCTTGGGAAATTAGTATAATCAAACCCTCTTGAAGGAACGCCATTAATGTTTTTATCAACATTCACTTCAGGATCTATACCAGTGTATTTTGTCCATAATGCAAGGTTTTGACCCGATGCAAAAACAGACAATGTTTTGAATGTTTTGCTTTTCATTACGAATGCATAGCTTAAGCTCATATTTGATAAACGGATAAAATCTCCTTTCTCCAAGAATCTTGTTGAAACAGAACCTGGGTTAAAAGGATTTTCAGGACCATTACCAACTTCATAAGTAACATTACGAGCATTTCTCAAACTTCCTTTTAAGAATAATGCATTTGCAGTATTGTTATACTCTGAGAAACCTGCTACTGCATTTAAGAAAACACTCAAATTCCATCTTCCGTAAGAGAAGTTGTTGGTTAAACCAGCAAAGAAATTAGGTAATGCAGTTCCAACTAATTGGTTAGCAGCACCTGCAGCATAACGGGCATTTCCGTTTCCATCAAATCCTTGGAAAACAGGCATTGACCATGTGAAAATTGGAGAACCATTGGTTAAAGTTTGAGCAAATGCTCCAGTTAAACCTTGACCGTTAACTACCCCAGTATTAATTTGACTAGGCAAACCTTCTATATTGTTTTTTACGGTAGTCATATTAATATTCGCATCCCAGTTAAACTTATTGCCTTGGATGATTTTGTAGTTAACACTAAACTCCCATCCTTTGTTCGTAACCTTACCAGGTAAATTTATCCACCAGTTACTCTGAGGAGAGAAACCACCCGGGGTTGGAGAGTAAAACAACATATTTTTCCTAAAATTATCATAGTAATCAACAGTAACGTTTAGTCTTCTATTTTTAGAAGTAAAATCAATACCTACACCAGTAGTTGTTACTTCTTCCCATTTCAAATCGGGGTTACCTTGTTGAACAAACGAAGTTCTAGGGGCAGTTCCAGCGGGTGACGCATAAGTGAACTTTAGATTTAAGGCATCATAAGAACCTAAATTATCTTGGCTACCTAAAGTTCCATAGTTGGCTCTCACATTGAAATCACTGAATAATCTACCCAAAGAATTTTTTGCCCATGATTCTTCCATTACTCTCCATTTGAAGGCATAAGCAGGGAAAGTTCCGTATTTATTATTGGTACCGAATTTAGAAGATCCATCAGATCTAACTGTAACAGTAAAGAAGTATTTGTCTTTATATGTATAGTTCAATCTGCCAAATACTGACTGTAGTTCATTTTTATTGTATCCTGGAACACCGTCAGTGTAAGATTTGAAATTATTGAAATCTTTAACAAATAGATCACCTGGTTTTGTTACAGGAGTTTTTGTATCCCAAGCTACTCTAGAGCTTCCTTTTGTTTCAAAACTCTGGTAAGAGTAACCTGCAACAAAGTTTAAAGCATGAACATTATTGAATATTTTATCATAGGTTAAATAACTTTCAAACAAAGTTGAATTTACATCTAAATTAACTCTAGTTGCTCTACCTCTTCCAGCATTAGAACTATTTGGATATTGATAGCCGAAGATATTAATATCTCCAATACCATAACCATTACCGCCTAAACGAGGATCACTATATCCAATTCTTTCATTCTTACCGTTATCTGAACCGAATACAGTTTTGAAAGATAAGTTTTTAGTGATTTGTAAACTAGCTGATAAATTCATTAAGAATCGATTGTAATTATCGCCATCTGTAAAATAATTCAACATTTGAACAGGGTTTCTTTGATCACCTGGTTGGAAGTAAGATCCGTCAGCATTATATATAGGAGCAGTAGGGTTAAACTGCAAAGCAGCGCCTAACAAACTTCCTTGGAAACCAGCGTTGTTCGAAATAGGTGCATAAGAACCTTTGGTATTAGAATAAGTTAAATTAGCTTCTAACTTCAACCTTTCGTTGAATAATTTCTGACCTAAGTTAGCTCTAGCAGTTAAACGTTGTAATCCACTTGTTTTTACTATACCTTGTTGGTCATCATAAGAACCGCTTAAACGAGCAGTTGTACCTTTATAATTATAGCCCCAGCTCAAATTATAATTTTGAGAATAGGCTTTTCTAAAGATTTGGTCTTGCCAATCTGTGTTAGTACCTAAATCAATTAATTTAACAGCGTCAGCAGCAGCAACTGGATCGGAACCACCATCAATATTGGCTTTTTTAGCGGCCAATAAAAAATCAGATCCTTTCATTAAATTGTAACGACGAGCAGTTTGCGCCAAGCTTGTATTTGCACCAAAATTAAAGACGCCTTTTTTGCCACCTTTACCTTGTTTAGTAGTAATTAATATTACTCCATTCGCACCTCTAGAACCATAGATAGCTGCAGCAGATGCATCTTTCAAAACAGTTAAGCTTTCTATATCTGCAGGGTTCAAGAACATCAAAGGGTTTCTAGGAGTTGTACCACCTTCAACACCACTTGATGAACCACCAGTACCACCTTGAATAATTGGCACTCCATCAACTACATATAATGGCTCTTGCTTACCACTAATTGAACCTGTACCTCTAATGTTAATGGTTGCCGCAGCGCCTGGTTCACCACTTGAAGGAGTAACCAATACACCCGGTGTTCTACCTTGTAGTAATTGATCAGGAGTAGAAATCTGACCTTTGTTAAAGTCTTTTTCAGTAACTCTTGCTACCGAACCCGTAACGTCTTTAACTTTACGAGAACCATAACCTACAACTACAACATCACTTAAATTGTCGGACGTTGATGTTAATCTAACATCAGCAGATGATCTATTAGAAATATCTACATCAACAGAACCAAAACCAACTGATGAAATTACCAGTTTAGTAATAGAAGAAGATATAGTTAATCTATAGGTACCATCGGAGTTGGTTTGAGTTCCAATATTAGTACCTTTTGCAACTACAGACACACCAACCATTGGTGATCCGTCTTTTGAGTCAGTCACTTTTCCGGTGACTGTTTTTGTTTGAGCCTGCGAGGAAATCGTTAGCAGGCAAGCAATGCAGCCCAATAGTATGGGTTTGGCAAGCAATCTTAGATTCATAAATTGGCAGTTTATTGGTTATTAAGCGTGTACAAAGTACACATATTATTAATTTTAACAAAAAAAATTTACTTTTTAATCAAAATTTAAAAAAATCACCCAAAAATGCCTTTTGACCGATTTGTTCTATGACTTGACCGTAAGATCTAAATAAACGTTGCTTCTTTGTTAAAATAAAATAAAGTATTTCACTCTACAATTTAACGCTTAAAAAAGCTATTGCATATATATTATTACACCTAATTTTAAATACTGTTTTTGCAAACGTTTGCGAAAACATTTGTTGTTAAAAGTTTTATCTTGTAAAAAAGCTTGTAATGACAAATCCTACACTTAAAAAAATAGCCGACACGCTTGGATGCAGTATTTCTACTGTTTCTAGAGCGTTAAAGTACCATCCCGATATTTCAGTTAAAACGCGTGAAAAAGTGTTGGAACTAGCAAATACTTTAGATTATGAGCCCAATGCATTTGCTGTTCATTTAAGAACAAAGAATAGTATGGTTATTGGCTTAATGGTACCAGTTATTGCTAATTATTTTTATGAGAGCTTCATTACAGCCATTGAAGAAGAAAGTAGAAAGAATGGTTATACATTAATGATACTTCAAAGCGCTAATGACCCTTTAATCGAATTAGCCAACATAAAGCTTTTTCGCCAAAACAGGAATTCAGGTTTATTTGTTTGTACGTTACCTAATTCTAATAATATAGATCAGTTAATTAAATTAAAAGAATTAAATATTCCAGTAGTATTTTTTGATAATGTCCCTAATCAATCAGGAATATTTAAAAGTTGCATAGCAGATGAACTTGCCGCAAATATTGCAGCAGAAGCAATATTAAAAAGTAAAAGGAACCAGATCATTGCGCTATTTGGAGATGTAAGATTAACCATTACTCAAAAAAGACTAAATGCATTTCAAGCTACTATTCTCAAAAATAATAGCTTAATGCCAATTAAAATTTTCCATGCAAATAATTCTGTTGATGCTGAAAAAAAAAATAGAAAGTCAGTTAACAAATCTAAAAAAGTCGACAATCGTTTTTTGTATGAGCGACGAATTGTTAATAGGAGCTATGAGGGCAATTCAAATAAAAAAACTAAAAATTCCTGAAGAAATAAGTGTCATTAGCATTAGTAATGGATTTATTCCTAAACTCTATTATCCAACTATTACTTATATAGAAACAAGCGGATATAAACTCGGTAAACTGTCATTTACCCAAATGTTGGCTTGTATTTCTGGAGCTATTGTTGTAGAAGAATTAACCTTAGATGCTGCATTAGTAGAAGGTGGTTCAATATAAAAAAACCTGAAAAGCATTGCTACTTTTCAGGCCATACAAACAATTTTATATTTGTTAGTTAATCATTTTATAAAATCTTTTTTGAAAGTCTACAAACTGCTCTTCTAATAAACCAATTCCTTTTTCTTGGGAATTAGAAAGTGGTTCAATTGAAGTAACAACTGCTACATACAAATCGCTTACTCTTCTTCTATACTTAAATTCATCAAAGAAAATTGATTTTCTGTTCAACTCTATTATTTCTCTTTTAAAGGAATCAAATGATTTTAATTTTTCTTTTGTTGACATTAAAGAAGTATCGCCCTTAGAAATAACAGCAACTGTTTTATCCAAAGAATCTATCAATCCAAATAAACGCTCTTGCAAATTGAACAAACGCATACTTTGTTTATTAAGCAAAGTATTTGAAGCTGCATCAAATCCTTTTGAAGGGTTGGCTTCTATTTGAATAAATTGAACATACTCTTTACCATCAGCTTTAACTACTACTTTATATTTACCTGTTAATACTTTCGGACCAATTACAGAAGAAGATAAAATAGAAGTTTGAACAATAAAGCCACCCCTAGCAACTTTTGGCGGATTCATTGATAAATCCCAATATACTTTATTCAATCCCTTTACACCTGTTCCGTTTACATCTTTTATTTTTTTATTGGCTGCATCATAAATTTCTATTTTTACTCCTGAATTACTTCTCTCTCTTAGGTAATAATAAAAAGTGGGTGCTAACACTTTATTCTCTCCTACCCAGCCTTCTAAATTTGATGCAGGTCTAGATAATTGTGGAGCATAATCATATTTAAATGCTTGTATAGGAAAAAGAATTGCATCTTGATTTACATTAGATTTAACCAACTCTCGTAAAGGTTGTAAATTATCAATTATATAAATTCCTCTACCATGTGAAGCAATAATTAAATCATTTGTTTGAGGTTGAATTTTAATATCTCTTACCAAATTATACCATGGCATATTTTGATACTTACTACGCATCCAATTATTACCACCATCTAAAGAAATAAATAATCCCATTTCTGTTCCCAAAAATAATAATTTTTCATTTACAATATCCTCTCTAATAACATGTGCAAACCCTGTGAACTCTGTAGATGAAAATTTCTTCCAAGTATTACCGCCATCATAACTTACTACTGCATAGGTATTAATATCGCCATACATATGATTTTCAAGTGTTACATAAATGCGTTTTTGATCTAATGATGAAACTTCTATACTACTTATCCAACTATGTTCTGGCACACCAGATTTCCAAATTCCTGCAGCTTTATTTTGCCATGATTTTCCTCCATCAGTTGTTTGTTGCAAATTACCATCATCTGTTCCAACCCAAATTATATTTTCATTTTTAGGATCTTGTGTAATAGTAAAAATGGTACAATGATTTTCTGCACTTGTATTATCGCCAGAGATTCCTGGATTTTTCTCCGCTTGATTTATTTTGTTGTTATCATTTGTAGTTAAATCTGGAGATATTCGCTCCCAATTTCTTCCGTCATCATTTGATTTAAATAAATATTGTGCTCCAGTATATAAATTATACAATGGCTTTCCACTAATACTTTTCTTTTTAGAGGATCCCATTACAATTGGTGTATTCCAATTCCATCTATGCTCTTCATCTCCTGCTACTTTTTTTGGCCTAACACCAAAAGACAAGCCGGTAGATAAATCAATTCTATTCATTTCCCCACCTTGCGATTCAGCAAAAATTATTTTAGCATTCACTAAACTTGGTTGCACCCAAAATCCATCTCCACCACCTACAGTTCTCCAATCAACCGCCGTAACACCACCTGGTGAAGTGTTTGGTGCCATCCAACTATTATTGTCCTGCAAACCCCCATATACATTATATGGAACTTGATTATCGGTACTTACATGATAAAATTGACCAACAGGCAAATTATTTAAAAACTGCCATGCAGAACCCCTGTTATTGCTTACATAAACTCCACCGTCTGTTCCTAAAAATAACATGTCTGGATTATTAGGATTAACCCATAATGCATGCATATCTGAATGTGGAGCTACTCCACCAAATAAAGAATTGCTCCATGAATATCCACCATCATTAGAATATTGAAAATCATAAGCAGGACGATACACTTTCTTAGGATCCTTTGGATCGTATACCAATGTGCTAAAATAAAATGGGCGAGCAGTTAAGTTATCTGTAGATGCTAATTTTTCCCAAGATTCTCCTTCATCTTTTGAAATATACAAGCCTGGAACTTTTGCTTCAACAATAGCTAAAATTTCTGAAGGCCTAGAAGGGTTAATAGTTATTACAATTCTTCCTAAATCCCCTTCAGGTAATCCCTTGCTCAATTGATTCCATGTTTTTCCACCATCCGTTGTTTTATATAAAGCACTTCCTGGTCCACCTGAACTAAAAGCATAGGCTTTTCTTCTGAACTGCCATACTGAGGCAAATAGTGTACTTGATTTTGTAGGGTGCATTGCAATATCTGCACATCCTGTTTCATCATTAATGTATAAAATTTTATTCCAAGTTTTACCGCCATCGGCTGTTTTATATAAACCCCTGTGTTTAGAAGAATTCCATAATGGACCAGGAGCGGCAACATAAACTGTTTTTTTATCTGATGGATCAACAATTATTTTGCTAATTCTTTCTGTGCTATCTAAACCAATTTTTTGCCAATTACTTCCACCATCAGTTGTTTTATATAAACCATCTCCATAAGAAACTGAATTCCTAGTATTGCTTTCTCCAGTTCCCGCGTAAACAACTTTTACATTGCCCGGTTCTATTGCTAATGCGCCAATAGATTGACAATATTTATCAAATAATGGAACAAATGATTGTCCACCATTTTGACTTTTCCAAATTCCGCCACCAGCAGTACCAACATATAAACTTACTTGTCCGTCTACCACCATTCCTTCAATTGCTGAAATTCTTCCACTCATTGTAGATGGACCTAAAGCCCTTGCACTCATCACTTGAAAGTAAGATGAGTTAATAGTAGTTTGTGCAGATACACCAACAGCTATTAAAAGCATTAAATAGATCAATTTAATTTTAGTAATCATCTTTTTATTTTTTTGATGATAAAAAAAAGACCGCTATCAAATAGCAGTCTAATTATTATGATTGTGCTGAATTAATTTCCTTTGAAAATAGTTTCATCAATAGTTGGATTAACCGTTACTTTTTTAGTAACCATCATCATTTGGCCCATATCAGATTTAAAAGACATTTTAACACCAAAATCAATAGTTTGATAATCTAATAATTTTACTGATGTTTTTACATCCTGCCCTTGTTGCTTTGTCATTGACTCAACTTTATAGGCCAAATTAGTTTTGGTATCAAAGAAATAGGTCTTATCGTTATTGTTTTTGGTAGTAAGTTTTATTTTATAATATTCATTACCATCTTCTTCATCTTTACCTAAAAATTCTACAGTTGATCCTTTGCCTTTGTAATCAACAAATGCATCTTGCAAATCAAGATCATCTACTTTAGCTTTTAGTTCCTCATCAGAAATTGGACCTAAAGACATTTTTCCACCAAAAGGGTTTTGAGACCATCCTTTTGTTGGAGTAGTTATATCGATGATTTTATTTCCTTGAAATTCAGCATCAACGCGATTACCTTTCATATGAACACCTTGCATAGTAAAAGGAATTGCAATTCCTTGAACTTCTATCTGACCCTCTACTTTTAGCGACTGAATTTTACTCCATTTATCAGCTCCGCCAATAGCAGTAATATATTTTGCAATAACTTCATCTGCAGTTTGTGCATTTAAAGTAAAAACTGCAGAAAAAATTACTGCCATTGATAAAAATACCTTTTTCATAGATTTACGTTTTAAATTTTTATTTACTCTATTGGTAGAGTAATGATGCAATATATTACAAACAGTTAGAAAATTTATCTAATAATTTTTAACGGCTTAAAAACACAATAAAAGGCTTATTTACAGTTAGCCAACTCTGCAGCAGCCAAAGTACTCCCTAGTGCTGCTGATTGTTGAAAGTCTTTACAGCTTCCGGCTATATTCTTTAAACTAACTTTAATATATCCTCTATTTAAATAAAGATCAGCATTTGATTTGTCTAAGCTAATGGCTTTATCATAATCTGTTAATGCTGACTGGTTCATGTTTAATTTGCCTTTAGTAATAGCACGATTAAAATAAATATCAACGGTACCAGGCATGTATTGAAGTGCTTTATTGTAATCTAATAACGCATTGGAATAATCTTTTGCTTTAGCTCGTTCAATTGCACGATTATAATATACATTTCCTGAGGAAGGATTTAATTGAATTGCAGTTGTATAGTCGGTTAAAGCCCCTTTATTATCATTCATTCTTCCCTTAATTACGCCTCTATTATAATATATGGTTGCGAATCTTGGATTTAGTTCCAAAGCTTTATTATAATCTTTAATTGCTTCTGCATTTTTATTCAAATGGTCGTATTGTATACCACGATTAAAATAAGCGCTTACATTAGTTGGATCAGATTCAATAGCTTTTGTAAAGTCTTTAATGGCAGTTAAAGTATCTTCCATTGTTACTCGCAAAGTACCTCTATTTATATATAGATCTGCATTTTTTGGTTGTAATGTAATTGCTCTATCAAAGTCTTGAATTGCTTCTTTATTTTGCTTTAGTTCTCTTTTTGCAACTGCTCTATTAAAATATATATCTGCG
>JBKJQV010000182.1:0-16004 GCA_046593815.1 Sediminibacterium sp.
TGGAATTGTTCACGAATTACAACACGCGATTCAATTTATTGAAGGATTTGCTTTAGGAGGAAATATCCAACAGTTTTTAGAATTTACACCAGAAGAATCAACCATATTAGACAAATATATAACCGGAGATCAGACAAGAGAAGAGTTTTTGAATGATCCAGATGTAGCAGAAATGATTTCAGCATTAGAACTAAATGATATAACTGATATTATAAAAACAAAATCAAAAATAAATATTGAAAAAATATTAAAAGATGATGAATTAAGTGCATCCCAAAAGTACATAAAATTAGCAGGAGAGGCCGAAGCTAGAAATGTTGAAAGAAGAATAAATCTCACAAAAGAACAAAGAAGAAATAGTATTCTTGCTGATACACATGATGTTGCTAATGAAGATCAAATTCTATTATTTGATAATATAGGACAAATAAATCAATCTACTCAAATTAAGTATCTAAGAAATGACTTAGTGGCTAAAACGGAAAAGGCTACTATGATGACTGTTAAAGATGGTGATTATATTTTTTATAATTACGACAAAGCAGACAAGTCAAAATTACACACGGAGCCATTTGTTCCAATGATCGATCAAGGATATCCCGAAACGCAAACAAGTATCCCAAGAAGTGAAGTTTATCCATTAGAAGAAGATCCAAATGGATACATTACGGAACCAGGCAATATTTATGATCAATTAACAGAAGTAAAGGCAGCTGCTAAAAAAGACGGATTCAAGATAATAGTTTACAATCAAGATGACAAGACAATTGCAGAACCTGTATCTACTCCGCGCAATGAAGCAATAGAAGATTCAAATCCATTGAAGTTTAGCTTGGCGGCAAATGATAACGAAGACAACGCCAAAACTCCATACGAAGAAACTGTGGCCTTCGGAAAGCTTGTTAATGTGATAATGGCTAAAACAAGCGAAGGCGTGTCAGATATCGTTAAAATGCGAGAAATAGCAGGTGTCACATCTGAAAATTATGAGCAATTTCAAGATGCTTATGATTTAGCAATGATTAGGTCAGGAAAAGCACCAAGTAATACTAGGCAGCAAGCGATATACGATTTAATAAAGCGAATGCCAAAAGAAGGACAGAGGATAACAGCTCAGTCAATGTATAGAAAAAAGAAAAACATGTTGGATGCATTAAGGATTAATCCAGTAATGCTAAAACAAATTTTACCAGACGAAGATCTAATTAAAGACAAAAACATAAACCAAACATGGAAGCGACTTTTAAATGTAGTAGATGACATAGGTAGTTTCGTTAGTAATACGTTAAATCAAGGTAAAAAGTTCGAAATAACAGATACAGAGGGAAACGAAACAGGATATTGGGATCATGCAGCATTAGGATTTTCTAACATGCTTGCTTTCGTGAATAATGCAGTTGAAGAAGACCCTACAAATAAAGAAAAACTACTTGCCAACGTAAAAGAAGCGTTAAAAGGAAATGAAAATGATGACATGCTTCAATTACTTGAAGTTGCTATAGCCGCAAGTGGGGAAACAAGTCTTGCCGATCTAAGCAAGGTTGTCAGAGCAGGAACTCTTGCAGGTCGTGTCTTGAATGTCATAAAACGATATATTGGAAGCGGTAAATTTGGTCAAGTACAAATAGATCTAGCCGCAGCGACAATAATGGCAGAAAATGATCAACTATTAAGCACAGTTCAAGTTTCACCAGAGCAAGATGCTGCAACATTGCTTGACATAGCCGATGAAATAAGAGAAATAATAAAGCTCAATGAAATGAGTGAAGAAGAACGGGATGCGTTATTTGAAGAAAATCCTGAGCTATTTGATAATATAAATAAATTTCTGAAAAATCTTAATTTAGGCAGAACAAATACTGCAATTAAAGATAAAAGAGCAATACAAAGAGGGAAGGTTAAAATCACTCTTGGTATCGCTTCATTAACAGATGCCCTAAAAAGGACGCACCCAGAGTTTATAAAATACTCTAAAAGTAATTATGATGATGATGTATTAAAAAGCTTAAAGCAAATCATAAGAGGATTAATAGATATCCATGGATCGGATAAAAGCACACTCAGGCAAGAACTTGGAAAAGTACTTAAAGATGCTAATATTACGATGTCGGCTAGAGATATATTGGAAGACAATGCAATAAAAGAATATATCGATGCTGCTGATAGAAATAAAATCAGATCAAATGTGATCGATAGCCTTGGAGCATCCAAAGACAATTACACGAAACTTGTAATTGATCATGTGTTAAAAGTTTTAAACATCAATACTAAAACTGGAAATAAAATAGATGCATTAGCCAATGCTTTAGATAGAGGTGAATTAACAAAAGAAGTGCTTGATGCAGTTAGGCAAGAAATAGAATCAATGCCTGATGAAGAGAAGCGAAATGAGTTGTTAAAAAAACTTGATGATAAGTTTGTTACTGTTTTTGAAGGAGCAGTTTCGGCAAAGGTATTAAGTGATGCAGTATCTAAAGCACTAGGTAAAGTGACCAGAGATATTGTGACATCGTTCATTGCTGATCCTGAAAGAAGTGTAGAATCCCTTGCTGCAAATGCAATGGATAAATTAGGAATGAATCCTTCCCAAGCAAAAGACTGGGCAGCGCAAGTGGCTGAAAAAACTAAAGAGAAATTAGCCAAAGCTAAAAAAACAAAAATAAAATCACTCTTATCTACAAAAATAAGCAATAAATCAAAAGCGGAATCCATAGAAGAAAAAGTATTTAAAATAATTGAAAGTCAAGCCAATCCAGATGGAACCATTCCATCTGAAACTGAAATCGATGGGCAAATGATGGACATTAAGCAGACAATGGCCGATAAATATGGCGTAAATCTTAATGATCCAAAGGCTATTGCAAATGTCGTAAGGTTGACTCAATTATTAAGGAACGCGAAATCTCAGGCAAGACGGGATCAATTGCAGGGAGAAATAATGTTGAAAATTAAAAACTTAAAATTATCTCCAAATAAAAAAATAAGAATACTATTAAGTGGTATAAGTGAAATTCCAACATTTGTAATCGCTAATATTTTAGATAGCGCTAATACAGCTTATAAAGCAGCTTTTGCAGGATTCTACAATACAGCGAAAGCATTTGTAATTGATAATCTAATTGGAAGAGGCATAGACTGGCACTATAAAGGCAGATCCATAACAAATGAAACTATAAAAAACTTAAACAATACTGCTTCGAAAAGTCCTGCATCACATATGATGGCAAACTATAGATTATTATGGGATGTAATGAGAAACGGAAGTGCTGCAGTTTCTCAAAGCAATATTCCTGAACATGGATTAAGTAATTTTGATACTCATGCAAATAACTTCTTTGCGATAAGACTGCTGTATAGTAATTTTAGATTTTTATCTGCGATTGATATAGCAACAATGAATTTTAATCATCCTAGATTAGCGTATAGAAAGGCAATAAATTCATTGCATGAATTTGGAAAAAATAATGTTGTCTTGAATGGACAAAATTATTCCAGAACTATAGGCGGAGCGAGTTGGTACAAAGTAGATGCGCACAATATGCCTCCAATTGATCCAAATACAGGAAATGTTTTAGTAATAAGAGATAAAAATGAAATTAAAATTCTTAATGATTTGGCAAAACAAAGCATCTCAACTACTGACTTTTTAGTTGAAGTTGAACGATTATTAGGATTAGGCAAAAACGAAGAAGTTTACAAAGGGATTATAGATGAATGGAATGCTTTAGTAGATTTAAAAAATTCACAAACTGCAACAAAAGAAGAAAAAGAAGAATTAAAAAAGCTTCACATAGATGTTAAAGGAATGCGCAAAGTAACTACTATGGAGGACTTTAAAAAGATGAGCGGATCAACGAGAAGATTTGTCGCTATTGAAATTTACAAAAAAGTAAAGCAAAATGAACATGCTGCAATAAAACGGTATTTTCACATGGAAGCAGGAAGTTATTCTGCTCAGGGAACAGAAATACCTGGCATTCCAGGAGGATTGCTTTATCAGTCTGCAACGATACTTGATAAACTAATTAAAGACGGACTGGCCAGTAACAATACTTTTCATAAAGGAGTTACTTATTCTATCTTTATACCTGCTAAAATTTATAGTGCCCTTATTACAAAAGCGCCATCAATCGGATATGCAGCGGCATTAGCATACACTCCTATTTCTTTTTTACTGAATCTAGTAAACTTAATGGCTCATTATGCTGGAAGGCCATACATAAGGGTGTCTTATGATGCCAAAGACAAAGTTTGGAGGTATAACGGATTATCCATGCAAGATCTTAAAAACGCCACAGGGGTCACTAATTTAAGCTCAAGTGATTTGCTCAACACGACCAATGAAAAAGTACTGCAAGTCCTAAAAGAAGGCTACACTGTAATGCACAACGAAAACAATACTTTTACATTAAAAAATCCAGAAGCAACGACCATAGGTGGACAAGCCAGTAAAACTGATATTGCTACAATATTAGGGAAGCAGGCAGTAGCAATCGCTTCATTTGCTGCATTGTTAGCTGCAATGTTTGATTGTCCAGATGACGATTGCGGAATAAGTCCATGGGGAGAAAAATTCTTAAACATTATAACACTAAAAGGGTATGGTGCTGCGAAACAATGGCTTACTGATCATGATTCCATCGTAGAGCAATATATTGGACACAGACAAGTAATAGATCCTTTCGGAGCCCCTCATAAAAACACAATAGCAGTTCTTCCTGACATGGGACAGTTTCAAGCTAAATTACCATTAAATGAATTAAACAATGCTATAGCCGCAACCACTTTGGCTAGAGTAGTGGATGAAATGAAAGCAGGAGTAAAATTAACAAAGGAAGATATAATGCTAAGATATCTCATTTATTCTAATTTTGATTTACTCCAGGATAATATGGATTTAATGGCAGATGGATTGGCGGAATTTTCGCAAATGATATTTTCATTTTTTGACAGTTCATATGAGGCAAAAAAATCAATGAATAAGGCAACAGGCAGTATATCCAAGAGAATGATGGCGGCACTTGTCCCAAAAATGATAAATGATCTTGACAAGATGTTATTGGATAAAGAAGACAAGCCAATGTATAGCGCTAAAGTGGACGGTTTTTGGGTTCAAATACAAAAGAAAATACCACTAAATGCTCCATTTTTAAGAAGATACGTTGTTGAAAATGATCCAGAAACATATAAAAAATTGCCATTTAATTATGAATGGACCGATTGGCAATTATATCTTAAGCGACAACTAGAAGACGGAGACGTGGAAAAGTTTGGCATTGATACAGGAGAATATATAATTAACCGAAACGGAAGAGTAACACTTGAAGCTCCTGATGGCGAAGTAGCAAAATTAAAAAGAAATGCACAGTCTGCTGGAAAAGCGGAATATGTAGAAAACGGGTATTTCAAGGTAGGCGATCAATTTGATTTTATGTTAGCGCAAGCAATAAAAGATTCAAATATGAATTCCCTGCTTGCAGAAGGAAAAGAAAAAGAAGCACTAGATCTAATAAGAGATCTAGCGAAAGCGGTTAAAGCGGATTCAGAATTTACAGACTTTAAGCGATCTCAATACGTTGCAAAAGAACCCGGAGAACCTGGACAATCAAAGAAAGGTATCCATTAATCCATGGTCGGCTTTGAAGCCATAAATGGTTGATCAGCTTCAGCAGCCGCTTGCTTTTGAATTAATTTATTTATAATTTCACCTCGTTTGGTGCCTGATGCATGAAGGCCAGGAACGTATTTGCCATTTACGTGAATGTTTCCAGTCATATACCCTTTGTGCTTGAAGAATGCGAATCCTACAGAATTTGCCATAATTTTGATATTTTTTGTAAAGGTAAGTTGTTTTTTTAGAATTCTAAGTTAAGTCTTTTGGGGCAAGTTTTACAAGGCATTTTCCAAACGGCTCTATATTGTAGACGGCAAAACCTTCTGGTATTTTTTTGCTTGAGTGCATATACGGACCAAACGGAGTCCAACGACCAGGAGTAAAAACATAGTCATCACTAGCTGGTTTTTTAAGCGCTCGCTCGGTGACGATCTGAGCAAGAATTTTAGGCGCAGCCAGTGACGCAAGTAATGATTTTAAAAGAGTTCTTCTGTTCATAATATGATATTTTTCAATTCTTTGATTTTTAATTTTAAAAACTCCATATCTTCCATTCTGCCATAAATAACTGCAAGTGGATCATGTGTTCTTGGCTTGATATTCTCCTTTCCTTGCTTTATTGCGATTCTAAGCTCTTCTCCACGCCTATCTAATTCATCTACAATATCTTTACCGTGCGCTGCGATCATCGCTTGTCGCATTTCTATTTTAATTACTTCAATGCGTCTTGGGTTATGGATGAAGTCACAATTACATCCTTTGCATTGTGGAAGTCCATTTTCAACTTCCAGGCTTAACTTCCAATGATTTGATTTGTCTAGGTAATGTCCTGCATGGGCACCAAGTAATCCATCACCTCTTGCCTTAATTGGTTTGTTACAAGTAGCACAAGCAGTATATGATTCCTGACCTCTCACTATATTACTCCAAAGTGTTAAAGCTGTTTTGTAAAGTTTTTCAGCAGTAACCTCGCCCCTTTGTGATTTAGCAATGGCTTTGTCTAGTGGTGTAGTTTTCTTAGCTTGCCACTTCTGCTTTTTGGCACCTTTTTTTATATACAGTTTTTTAAATTCGCAATTTGGACAAAGCGGACCACCTGTTGTCGTGTTTTGGCATTCATCAGTGATGCATGTGCGTGGTTTGACTTTAGGATGTAGCAATTGGTCCTGGATTAACAAGCGCTATTAGTCTAATATTAATCGCTATTTTTCTTTCCTTTTTTGCATAAATAATAGTATCAATAAAGGACATGCTTAATTTAGTAGGAATAACTATTTGCAGTTCTGGAATTTGGGCTATTTCTGGCATTAATATCTTATCTAGCATTCCAAAATTAGGTACATAAAAAGGATCGACCTTGATTGTCTTTCTTTCTATTTCACCGTTGCCATCTTTGTAAACCTGCATTGTGAATTCTGCTCTTGCTGCATTTTCTATTAATATCCTGCCTGCTTCGTGTAACTCCTCTATGTCAACCTCAATTTCTTGAAGCTCATCATAAAGATCAGTTATTTCGTTTAAAACTGCGCGTTTGATCATTTCTTTTTAATGATTTCGTAAGAAACTATTTCCTTAACAAAGGTATCTTGATTTGAAATTACTTGATAGCTGTATCTATTTATTTCTTTTTGGATTGGCAATTTGTGATCGCTAGACAAAAGTGAAATAAATTTAGTCAATAAAAAATATGCAAATACTGCTACTATTAATAGGGCAAACAAAAGCTTCGCAATTGCTAAAATAGCTACTTCATCTCTTGTATTTAGCCATGTCTTTTTTGAATTCAATTTATTGTTTTTTTTGTGTTGCGAAAACATTGTCAAACAAATATATGATGTGAGCTTTCCTTGTTGCTTCTTTGGTTCCATTGGTTGCACTAGCTATTTCAATTAATTTATCCATTCCTAGTATCTCGTTTATAAAGCTATACGTTCTTTCATATAAAATATTAGTAAATAGAAATTCTCCTTTAATTCTATATTCTTCATATGCTTTGTCTAAATCTTTTAGCCCAATTAATTGATCTTGAGTTGAAATTGTGCTCATAATTCAAAAAAATTGTGGCATTCCCCATTTGAAATTTCCTTAACTACCTTATATAGAATAGGATCTCCAACAATGGGTCTTCCTTTTTTTAATTCAGCGGTATGTTCATTTTCCATCCTTACTAAATAGGTGCCAGTCTTTGTTCGTCTTGTCCACTTCACTACGCTAGTCATGTATGGACTGTGTTCACTAGCTTTTATTCCGGAAGGTGCAATATTCTGGTTTATCTCCATGTACAAAATTAGTTATTTCAATCAACTTTAGCGTTAATCATTTGTTAATACTTTATTAGTAATAAATAAAGATGTGAATCAACCGTACCTTTACCGTATAGTAACAGCATAACAACAACATAGCAAATGCAAAAAACAGAAACAACGATAGAATTACTGAGCATTGAGCAGGTAGCGGAAATGCTAGGATGCACAGTAAGAACGGTAGTGGAAAATCACAAAGACATTCCATTTGTTCGCTTCGGCAAAAGGAAGCAATATCCCAAAGAAAAACTTTTGGAATATATAAACAAAAGTATTGTTCACCCACAATTCACAAAAAATGAACAAGAAGAAAAAAAAATTACATAAAAGAATAGAAGAGTCTATTCATAAGTTAAATATGAGAACATCTTATGATCCCAAAGGTGAAGACTTGGAGTTATTAATAAAATTACAAAAAAGAAAAATTCAAATAGAGCATGAAAATTAGAATCAAATCAATTAAAATTACTAACTTTATGGGCATCAAATCTTTTGCCTGTGAGTTTACCGATGAAACTACAATAAGTGGTGACAATGGAACAGGAAAATCAACTATCTATGACGCTTTCTTGTGGTGTCTATTTGGTAAAAACCATAGAGATAATAAGGACTTTTATATCAAAAATACGGTTGACACATCTCTAAATAGAGAGGATCACTGTGTGGAAATCGCACTAGATGTAAATAGAGAAGAAGTATTACTGTCAAAGATCTACAGAGAAAAGCACGAAAAAATAAAAGGTGCCGAGGTTTCAACGTTTACAGGACACGAAACAGATTACTTTTATAACCTAGTACCTTTAAAACAAAAGGAATACAAAGAAAAAATTGATGGCATTGTAGATGAAGGATTGTTTAAAACAATAACAAATGTTTTCTATTTCAATGATTTGGCACCTGACCAACAAAGAAAGCTGCTAATTGATATAGCAGAAACAAAAACAGACGAAGAGCTGGCACAGAAAAACCCCGATTTCGTTAAACTTATATCGGCATTGACTGGTAAGAACATGGACGAATACAAGAAGCAGTTAGCTGCACGAAATAAGTTACTAAAGGATGAATTAGCACTTTTACCAACACGGATTAGCGAAGCAAGCGCTTCAAAGAAGCAAACGGATGTATTTTACGACCAAATAAAATTAGATTCTATTAAATCAGAAATAAAAGAACTGCAATCTAAAAAAGACGATATAAGTAAACTAAGCAATCAAGAATTTGAAAAAATCAGGGAAAAACAGCAAGAGTTGTCAGCACTTAAAACAAAGTTAAGCAATCTTCAACAAAACAGAATTGGAGCAGATAGTCTGAATAAGCTAAAGGCAGAAGGAGAAATAGAAGAAACAAATCAAAAAATAACCCTACTGAACAATGCGATCAATGGTTATGATAACGAAAGAACTCAATATTTGAGTAGAATAACAGAAACTGAATCAGCAAGCACAAAACTTAGAGCTGAATATGATGAACTTGTCAAACAAGTTCCGCCAGAAATAAATGCAAATGACATAAAATGTCCATCATGCAATAGAGAACTGGACGAAAGTATATTACTGAATAAGAAAGAAGAACTAACAAATAATTGGAACAAAGGGTTGATTCAGGACAAAGAAAACATAAATAAACGAGGTCAAAAAAATAATGAGATTCTAGCTGATCTTAAAAAATCAATGGTTCTTACCGATGAAAAAATATCAAAAGCGAGAGCAGAAATAGAAAACATAAAATTAGCGCTTGACGCACAAACAAACAAGCTTGAATCTATTGCTTCTGAAAAAGAAAGTATTCCAACTGATGAAGAAATAAAAATTGCAGATCAAATAGAAAAATTCATTATTCCTGAATCTCCTAAAAGTGATTTTGGAGATCTTGATGATCAGATTGCTAAATTGAATGCAGAAAATGATAAATGTATTTCAAATATTACAAACATAGAAAACAACAAAACACAAGACGCAAGAATAGCAGAGCTAGAACAAAAAGAAGCAGCTATTTCAAAAGAACTAGCGAGTGTAGAAAAAACACAATTCGTCATTGATGAATTTGTTAAACTAAAAATGCAAGAAGTTGAAGACAGTGTAAATAAAATGTTTAAATACGCTACTTTTAAAATGTTTGAAGATCAAATAAATGGTGGGCAAAAACAAACCTGTGTAGTAATGTATGGAGGCGTTCCATATATGGGAGTAAATACAGCAGGAAGAATAAATATAGGCTTGGACATTATCAACACGCTAACAAAGCACTATGGTATTTCTGCGCCAGTATTTATTGATAACACAGAATCAATAAATAAAATAATTGACACAGACCTGCAGATAATAAAACTGCAAGTATCTTACGAAAAACAATTAACAATCAAAAATAATTAAAAAAAATGGTACAAACAAATGTTCAAAAAAATGTGACGGATATAGTTCTGTCCAAAATACAAGATCTAACAGAATCCAATTTACTTGTATTGCCTCCTGATTATATTCCGGCAAATGCCCTTAAAGCAGCATGGATAATACTGCAAAGCACTATGGATAAGGACAAAAACCCTGTTTTAAGTTCCTGTTCACCAGAAAGCATCCAGATGGCTGTTTATGATATGGTGGTACAGGGACTGAATCCGATTAAGAAGCAATGTTATTTTATTGCTTATGGAAAGAAATTGACATGCCAAAAAAGTTATTTTGGGTCAATTGCACTGGCAAAAAGATTTGGTAAATTAAAGTCTATAAAGGCTAATGTAATTTACCAAGCAGATAAATTTACATACGAGATCAACAAAGATACTGGTCTCACTCATGTAATTGAACATGCACAATCACTGGAAAACATAGATTTGGAAAAAATCAAGGGGGCTTATGCTACCTGTATATTCGAAGATGGGAGCACAGATGTAGTGATTATGACAAAACCACAAATCAACAAAGCATGGGGAATGGGATTTGGAGAAACAAAAACTCACAAAGATTTTACAGATGAAATGTGTAAAAAAACGGTGGTAAACCGTGCTTGTAAAATCATAACAAATTCTTCAGATGATTCTGCATTAATAGAGCAGCAAGATCCCGACAACAATGACGAAGTGGCTAATGAATCAAAACAGAAGGAGGCAATTGAAATTACATATGAAGATATGACACCAGAGCCTCAGCAGCCAGTACGAAAAGAATCAATTACTATAGTAAAAGATCCTGTTACACCAAAAGATCCTGTTACACCAAAAGAGCCTGTTACACCAAAAGAGCCCACTAAGGACGGTCCAGCAACTACAACAGCAGTAAAGGAAGATAAGCCAAATTTCTAGTGGAGCTAATAGTCTTAAATAGCAACAGTGCAGGTAATGGCTATGTACTAAAGGGAAAAACGCAATCATTGTTAATTGAATGTGGCGTACATTTCCAAGAAGTATTAAAAGCCTTAGATTTTAAAACTGAAGTAATTCAAGGTTGCCTCGTTACACACGAGCACCTTGATCACTTCAAATACGTTGACATGGCAGCTAAGTACGGAATCAATGTATATGCCAGCAAAGGAACTCTAATTAACAAGCAAGGTCATAGATTTTATTCCATAGAGCCAAATCGGTCTTTCAAATTAGGTGAATTCACAATATTCCCTTTTGACGTTGAGCATGATTGCCGAGAACCATTTGGATACATAATAGGACATCCGGAATCTGGAAACATAATGTTCATAACTGATTCAGCATACACTAAATATAAATTCAGCGGAATAAGCCAAATAATTGTAGAAGCTAATCACTCGAAAGAATATCTAAAAGAAAGAGTATTAAATGGCAAAATGCAACACTTTGTTTATAATCGTTTGATAAACTCCCATATGTCAATAGAAACATGCCAGGAGCTATTGCTTGGATCAGATTTAACGAATGTTGTAAATATAATACTTATACACTTATCAAATGCAAATGCAAACGAGAAAGAATTTAAAAGCATAATTGAATCAAAAACTGGCAAAAAAGTACATATAGCAAATAAGAATACCATCATTAATTTAGATTTGATCCCTTTCTAAAAACAAAACTAATGGAATATAAAAAAGTACCCGGAACAGAAAAAATGAAAACAAAATGCAAGCCATGTTGTGCATCAGAATTTAATAAACTAAGCCCAGATGAAATAGATCAACTCATATACAGGCAAGAAAATAAAATGAAAAGATTTGATATGAAAATATTTGATTGCCAATTTGACTTGAACTTTACGTTTTTTGCAGTAGCACTTGATCAAAATAAAAACTCATACAAAAGATATACTGTTTTTACTTCAATAGAGCTTTTATATCAAGGAACGTTAAACTAAACATAGTGATAGTCAAAAATGTGAAAACTGGATACTTTTATTGGGGCCCAGACAATATTTTTACGAGACCGAATAATGCTATTATTTCAGCTCATAAAATAAATTCTCATTTCAGGACATTTATTTGCTACGAAGACAGTAGTAAGGTAAAAATATCCATGAAAACACAATACAAAGGAGTTGACAAAGATGGAAATAAATATATTAACGCTACAGCAAAAGAATTAAAAAACGGAATTAAAGCTTAATTCGCGATCATCCTCATTTTTTTTTAAACTAAACATTATGATTTTACAAAACTTTAAACTTTCTGAAGATCGTTCAGAAATAATAGGAATAAGCAAAGGAAGACTTGGCACATTCCTTAGACAATTTGCTCAAACTCATTCAACCAGCAAGATGTATTGCATTAAGATAATAGAAGTAAACCACAGCCAATTGGCAAGGAATTACTTGTTTGCCATTTTGGGATCATATGCTGACGAGCTTGGGTACAGCACAGATAATTTAGAGAAGATCTATTTAAAGAAGCTGGAAGATCTTGTAAGGTCAGGATTAGATGATTTATATAACAAACAAGTATTTTTTGACAAAGAAGTTGTTGATAGAGAAACAGGAGAATTGCTAGAGCCCAAGCTAAAATCTATTTCAAAGTGGAGCAATACGGCCATGGCAAGGTTTATTGACTTAGTTACTGTTTTTATAAAAAGAGAAATGCCTGAATTTAAAATAATAGATCCATCAGAATATCTTTATACTGTTCAAGGTAAGAAAAACGAAATATTATTTCCTAATGAATCAATAAAATTATAATGAATATAGACAACCAAGAGGCACCGGAATTCTTCATCTTTGACTTAATTAACTGGTTTAAGGATGACATATGTGAGCAGGATCACTGTACAATTGGACTATACATCAAAATATGTATTCGATATTGGAATTCAGGCGGATTGTGTGAAATGATTGAAATAGATAGACTTTATGCAAAGTATCCGGAATACGAAAGACTTAGAGCAGATTTATTAGAAATAAAAGACAATCGATTGATTATCTCATTTTTAGATATTCAAATAAAACAAGTTTTGGTAGAAAGAGGACTAATGAATATTAGTGAAAACATAGAAGATTCAAACAGGTGGACACAATCAGGTTTTTAATCAAAAAAAAACAATAATGGATCAAAATAAATTCAATTCAAGCGCTACGCCTTGGTTTAAGTTTACCGCTAACAAATGGTTATCTGGCGGAATACTAGATGAAGATCTTGAGGCTCAGGCTATATTTATAAGGATTTGTGCATATTATTGGACAGAAGGAGGCGCAGTGCCTTTGGATAAAATAATGAAAAGGTTTCATAAGTACCATTCGCAAATTAACGCTTTGATTGGTCAACATCTCATTGTAAATGAATCTATAACTTATATTTCATTTTTGGACGAACAGCTAAGTGAACTTTACAATAATCATAATATATTATCTAAAAATGGCAAAAATGGAGCTGAAAAAAGGTGGGCAAATCAAAATAATACGCCAAAAAATGCCAAAAAAGTGCCTCATAGCCCCCCTATAGCCCCCCTATGGCCAGGCTATGGCCAGGCTATAGCCCCCCAATGGCCCTCGATAGCAGATATAGATATAGATAAAGAGAAGAAAGAAGAAGAAAAAATAAATTTTTCTTCTAAGAAATCTAATTTTTTTTCTGAAATTTCAGAGAATTTAAAATCTGATAAATCCAAAGATTCTGATTCCAGAAATTTGAATTCTGAAAATTCGGAAGAACTCCCCCCTACCCCCTCCCCCCCCCAGGATATTTTTTTGAAAAAATTTAAAACTGATACTGGATTTTTAAAATCGATAAAAAGATTGAACAGCGAAGGAAAAATTGATTTGGATCAAATCGAAGCACAGCATTTTGCAAATCAAGGAACTCAATTTGTGATACATAAAATCCAAGAAGCCTTTGCTGACAGTGGTTATTCATACAAAAGCGATAGAGCTACGGAAACATTTGTCAAGGGATGGATAAACCGACAAAAAATAAATTCATTGTCTGACGAGCTAGATCAAAAAATAATCCCAATTGCAAAATCGACACCAAAACTAGAATCAGAATATGCCAAATTTCTAAATCTAAGGGGTCGCTACGCGTTTTTAAATGATTTCCTATATTGTGAGGCGGCAAAAGAAAAAGAATCGTTTATAAGGGCTGAAATTGCGAAATACGGTTTGAGCGAAACGGCACTCAGAATTTTAACGTACTATGCAAAATCAGGGGCATGGAGTCAGGGAACTTGGTTTAGCTACAGTTCATTGATCCCACAGCTTACCTTACAAAAAAGTGAATTAGATAACATTACAACCGGAAGAGATATAATTTGGTCAGACTTCGAAAATACAGAATAATATGGATAAGACAGAAATGAGACAATATCAAGGACTTGGAATTAATCAAGTCTTTCAAGCCATGAAGGAAGGATTTAATAAAATAATATTAGTTCTTGCCATGGGGTTAGGCAAAACAACCTTAATGGGTAAGATCATCCAAATGGGTTATTTGAAGCAAAGGAGGATACTGGTAGTAGTTCATAGGGATAATTTAGTCAGACAATTTGCCAAAAGATTGAATGATCAATTTGATGTTCCATGTGGGTACATTCTTGGAGGAGAGAAAAAAGATTATAGACTTCCTGTTCAAATTGCATCCCGACAAAGCTTAAGCAGAAGATTAGAGGCCTTTGAAAGAAATCACTTTGATTTAATTGTGGTAGATGAAGCTCATTATGCCGCTGCAAATGAATATAAGAAGATTTTAGAGTACTTCAAATCAGCTAAATTGATTGGTTTAAGCGCGACTCCTTTCCGTAATGATGGCAAGCCACTAAAAGGAATATTTGATAAAATGATCCATCCGATAAAGGCAAAAGAAGCTATAGCAGAAGGACATTTAATACCTGCAACTTATTACGGAATAGGCAATATTGACATGGCAGGAGTTAAAATAACAAAAAAAGGAGAATACGATGAAGCCCAGATGTATGCAAGATTCAATGAATGGGATATTACACCACACGTAATAAAAGAATTTGCAAAATTCAGGGGACCGACTATAGTTTACTGCATAAATGTTGCACATACAATTGAAGTATGTGAGTCATTTGTAAATGCTGGTTACAAAGCGGAATATGTAGTCGGAGAAATAGAAGTAAATAAAAGAAATGAATTTTATAAAAAATTTGAAGAGAACAAAATCGAAGTTTTGGTTAATTGCCAAATATTAACTGAAGGAGCTGACTTTCCCATGATTCAAAATGTTTTCATTGTGAAAAAAGTCAGATCATTGGCTAACTATCTTCAAATTGTAGGAAGAGGAGCAAGGCCATACGAATATGGATTATTGAAAAAAACAACATTCAACGTTGTGGATTTTGGTGGAAATGTAATTGATCATGGATACTTTGAAGATTATGACGATCAATTGACATTAACCGATGGAGCCGAAAAAAAGCTAATGAAGAGAAAACCAAAGAAATGTCCTCAATGTGAAAAAGTAATATTAGGAAAAGATTGTCCATGTGGGTATGTTTTTGAAGCAGATGAAAAAGAAAAAATATTAATAGGTTCACTTGAAATAGAAATTCTTTCCAAAAATACTATCAACTATATGAGGCTATCAAAAAAAAGATGGGAGAAAGTTAAAGACGGTGAGCTTAGAATCTATGCAAAAATAAAAGGAATGAAAAATGGCTGGGCACTCCATGAATATGCGAG
>JBKJQV010000226.1:0-11190 GCA_046593815.1 Sediminibacterium sp.
ATGGCGTTTTTATATTCCTGCAAATTTAGGTTATGGCGATAGACAAGTGAGTGCTCAAATTGGACCAAATAGCACGCTTATTTTTGATGTAGAATTAATTAGTTTTACATAAGCTCACTTAATTCCAACCAACGCAATTCTTTTGTTTCTAGCTGTTGTGAAATAATTAAAATACGGTCGCTTATTTTTTGAATAGCATCAAACTGTAAAGTTCCGGTACTCATTTCATCTGTAAGCGACTGTTTTTCTTTTTCTAGATCAGGCATCTCTTTTTCAAGTAATTCGAATTCTCTTTTTTCCTTAAATGTTAAGGTTTTTTTTAGCGCATTAGCAATCGGTTTATCATTTTTTACTATACTTTCAGTAGTTTCTCCTTTTCTTTTACCTGCCTCTAACAGCTCCCATTTATTAATTGATTTCTCATTGTCTTTTTGCCAAATCCTGTATTGGGTATAGTTTCCAGGGAAATCTCTAACTTCTCCATTTCCTTCAAATACAAATAAATGGTCAACCAACCGATCCATAAAATATCGATCATGCGATACAATTAATATACAACCTGGGTAATCGGATAAGAAATTTTCTAATACTGAAAGAGTTGGCAAATCCAAATCATTAGTTGGTTCATCTAGTATTAAAAAATTAGGATTTCGAAACAAAACCGTTAATAATTGTAATCTCTTTTTCTCTCCACCACTCAGTGCAGATAAATAAGTGTACTGTTTATCTGGAGTAAATAAAAACAATTCTAAAAATTGAGCAGCGCTTAAACTTCCTCCATTAGCTAAAGGAAAATTTTCGGCAAATGTTTTTACATATTCAATTACCCGCATATCTTCTTTTATAACTAATCCTATTTGAGAGAAATTGCCAAAAAGTACAGTTTCCCCAACATTAATTTTTCCACTATCAACAGCTTCTAATTGTTGTAACATATTGAGAAAAGTAGATTTTCCTACCCCATTCTTTCCAATAATTCCAATTCTTTCACCTTTACTAAAATTGTAATCAAACCCTTTTAATATGGGCAAGATCCCATAAGATTTGTACACTTTTTTCATCTCTACAATTTTTCCACCAAGCCTGCTCATTTTTACTTCTAATTGCAACTGAGTATCTTCAATTTTTTGCTTCGCTTTTGCTTCTACTTCATAAAAATTATCTTGTCGGCTCTTACTTTTGGTGGTTCTTGCTTTGGGCTGTTTTCGCATCCATTCTAGTTCCTTTCTATATGTATTTTTGGCTTTGTCAATACTCGCTTGTTCACTATCCAAACGAGCAGCTTTCTGTTCCATATATTGATCGTAATCTCCTTTATAAGTATACAAGTTTTCACGTTCTAATTCCCAAATTTCGTCACATACTGCATCTAAAAAATAACGATCATGACTAACCAATAACAAGGTTACTTTCTCTTGATTTATATAATTTTCAAGCCATTCAATCATCTCAACATCAAGATGGTTGGTAGGTTCATCCATCATTAAAAATGTATGCTGATGTGAAAATCCAATACTAATTAATGTTTTGGCAAGTGCAACTCTTTTCCGCTGTCCTCCACTTAAATCCTTTACCGGATTTTTAAGGTGATGTATATTTAATTTATCGAGAATCTGGTGCACTTTTGTTTCAAAGTCCCAAGCATTCAAATCATCCATCGATTGTATACCTTCTGTGATTCCGTCTAAATCTTCTTCTTCAATGGCAATTTCATACTTTTTAATAGCATTAATAATGGGATGATTGAGTTCAAATATATTTTCAATCACAGATTTACTTTCTTCAAATTTCGGATCTTGCTCAAAAAGTGCAACAGTTACATCTTTATTGACCCAACTTTTACCAGAATCGGCGGTTTCTTTTCCCGTTAAAATCCTTAATAGGGTTGATTTTCCAATACCATTACGAGCTATAAGCGCAATTTTATCGCCTTCATTAATATGGAAAGAAATATTACTAAAAAGTGGATTAATGCCATAACTCTTGGTTAACCCTTCTACAGAAACATAATGCATGCTGCAAAACTAAGTATCTTGTGCACTAAAAATACATAATATCCAACCTGTTTTATAAAAGAAATGACAAAAAACCCTTTTCAGAACTTAAGCATTAGAAATAAGTTATTTATTTCTCATTTCTCTATTTTACTAGTCACCATATTAATTATTTATATAACTATCCGAGTATTTAATAAAAGCGAAAAAATTGAACAAATTATTGGTAAAGTAGAACAAATAAGAATTAATGCCCAAAAACAAATTATTGCAAAACAAGATTTTCTTTTAAATGAACGATATAATGAGGAGTTTTTTAAAACAGGAAATAGTGAATCTATAGGAACATATGTTGAATTATTAAAAAGAATAGATGATGATATTAGGCTAATTAATCAAAATGAATTAAGCAAGAAACAACAAATAACTACACAAATTTTAGCCATCACTAATGATTTTCATGAGCTTGATGAACTTTTTAAACAAATAGTTGATTCTGTTAAACAATTAGGGTTAGGCAATATGGGATTAATTGGTAGTTTAAAAACTTATGTTAATGAATTATCTGCAAATAAACTATTAAGTGCTGAAGTATTAAATGCCTTGAATAAACAAGAAACTAATTATTTTTTATATAAAGAAAAAGATTCTAATAACAAATTCGATTCTATTGCCTCATCGGCAATGAAAATTTATAATAATAGCCCAAGTACAAAACTGATTTTAGGAGAATATCAAAAGAACTTTAACCGAATGGTTAATATTGAAAGAAGTATAGGTTATTCTAATCATGCTGGGCTTAGAAATGAATTCAACGAAAAAAGTAAAAAGACCGACTTACAAGTACAAATTACTATTGATACAATTAAAGAAGTATATCAAAAAGATTTTAACAAATTGAATTCTATATTTATTGGATTGATAGGAGCAACTTTAATAATTGGTGGCTTAATGAGTTACACTTTAGCTGTTCAAATTACCAACCCAATAGTATACTTAAATGCAGCCGTAAAGGAAATTGCGGCCACTCAGTTTAAGGAAAATATTAATCCAAAACTAATTAACCCTTTAAGAAAAGATGAAATTGGTGAGCTTACTAAGAACTTTAATTTAGCAATAAGAAAAATTAAAAAAAGTATTCAGATTATTCAAGATAAAAGAAATACACTCGAACAAAAAAATAATGAATTAATAGCTAATCAAGAAATCTTAAAAAAAGTAAATTCTCAAAAAGATAAATTCCTTTCTATTATATCGCATGATATGAGGGCTCCACTCTCTAGCATTATTAGCTTTTTAGATTATTATAAAGATAATTTCAACAGTTTTACCGAAACAGAAGTAGATTTTGTTTCCAACAATCTTAATTTGCATTTAAAAAAAGTGGTAGAAATGCTTGACGGTTTATTACTTTGGTCAAAGTCGCAAACAGGTGCAGTACAAACATCTTTAGCACCAATTGATTTATCTAAAAGTATCATTTCAACTATTGATATTCTAACCCATACTGCTGAAATTAAAAAAATAATAATTAGTACTAATATACATAATCAATTGGTGTGGGCAGATAAAAATATGACTGCCTTTATTATTAGGAATGTAGTTTCCAATGCAATAAAATTTACAAAAGAAGGAGGATCTATTTCAATTTCAACCATGCGAAATAAAAAAAATGCTTTTATAATTATAAAAGACACTGGAGTAGGTATAAGCAAGGATAATTTAGCAAAGCTATTTAAAGAAGAAATTACCTACTCTACTTTTGGAACCGATAATGAAAAAGGAATTGGATTAGGTTTAGCACTATGTAAAGATTTTATGAATTTACAAAACGGCGATATTGAAATAGAAAGTATTGTTGGCGAAGGAACAACTGTAAATTTATTATTCCCCTTAGTAGGAATAGAATAATTATTAATATGCAATTGCCCCAACATCGTTATTTTATTTTAAATAAGCCATTTAATATGGTGTCACAATTTGTTAGTACACATAATGTACGATTATTAAGGGATATTAATTTTATATTTCCCGAAGGAACACACGCTATTGGCAGACTAGATAATCATTCAGAAGGTTTATTGATACTTTCTACTAATAAAAAAGTTACAAGATTACTATTTCAAGGTGTTCAACCACATAAACGAACTTATTTGGTTTTAGTAAATAAAATAGTAAATGAAGAAAGTTTGAACTTATTGAGAAATGGGGTTGAATTTATCATTCAAGGCGGTAACAAATATAAAACCGCTCCTTGTGAAGTATCGATAATTACTAACCCTCCTATTAATTTTAATTCTCCTTATAAAATGATCGATAAAATACCTTACACTTGGCTTAGCATTAGCCTTACAGAAGGGAAATTTCATCAAGTAAGAAAAATGGTTTCAGCAATTCATCATAAAGTAAAACGATTGATACGGATTAATATAGAAAATCTACATTTAGCTGATTTACAACCTGGAGAAGTAAAAGAAATTGAAGAGAAAGCTTTCTTTGAATTACTTAATATTAAATATTAAACCTTTAATTCATTTAAGTGTCTAACAAAAAAACAAAAAACATGAAGTATATATTTTTGGTGTCAATATTTTTAAGTGCATTGATCATAGGTTGCAAAAAAACAGATACATCTTCAATTATTAATCAAACAGTCAACAACGATTTTATTTACTTCCCTTCTTTGTCTGGTACAGACTGGCAAACAACTACACCTGCATTGTTAAATTGGAACGAAGCTGAATTAAATTCCCTTTACCCTTATTTAGAATCTAAGAATACCAAAGCATTCGTAATTTTAAAAAATGGAAAAATAGTTGCCGAAAAATATTTTGGAACATTTACCAAAGACAGCATTTGGTATTGGGCATCTGCAGGAAAAACAATGACAGCTTTGTTGGTAGGTATTGCACAACAAGAAGGACTTTTGAATATTAACAATAAAAGTTCTCAGTATTTAGGAACTGGTTGGACTTCAACTCCTTTAGCAAAAGAAAACCTAATAACTGTTAGGCATCAATTAACAATGACTACTGGATTAGATGATGGTGTTCCTGACAATGATTGTACACTACCTTCTTGTTTACAATATAAGACTGACGCTGGAAATAGATGGGCCTATCATACTGGTGCTTATACCCTATTAGACAAAGTAGTTGAAGTAGCTAGTGGTATTAGTTTTAATAATTATTATCAACAAAAAGTAAGAGATAAAATTGGCATGAATGGCACTTGGATCAAAACACCTAATTCTACTAATGTATTATACAGCAATGCACGAAGCATGGCACGTTTTGGATTACTTATGTTGAATAAGGGGAAATGGGATCAAACTTCTATATTGAATGATACTTTATATTTTAATAACCAAGTGAATACTTCTCAAAACTTAAATTTAAGTTATGGATACTTAACTTGGCTCAATGGAAAAGCTAGTTATATGGTCCCTACTTCGCAAATTGTATTTCCCAACTCCTTCATTCCGAATGCACCAGCAGATATGTATGCAGCTTTAGGTAAAAATGATCAAAAAATATACGTTGTTCCTTCTCAAAAATTAGTTATTATACGAATAGGCGAATCGGCTGGCTCAGTTCAGTTTGCAGTTTCTGGGTTCGACAATGAACTATGGGGTAAACTAAAATCAATTATAAGATACTAATAGTATGGCTACCATTACAATTGATAACGATTTATCAACTAACAACAAATTCGTACATTTGCTGTTTAAATAAGTAATGAAACAATTTATAATTCCCAATATATATCGTAGTAACCTCATTAGCAAGGTAAAAGAATTACGGAAATTATCTGATAAGCTAAAGAAAGACTTCACGCCTACTTTACTAGATCTTGGCCCAGTTCAAATTTTTCTTGCCCGTCATTTTGGTTTTTGTTATGGGGTAGAGAATGCTATTGAAATTGCCTTTAATACAATTGACCAAAATCCTGGGAAAAAAATATATTTATTAAGTGAAATGATTCATAATCCTCAAGTAAATGCAGACTTAATTGCAAGAGGTGTTCATTTTTTACAGGACACTTATGGAAAACAAATTATTCCATTTAATACTATTACAAAGGATGATGTAGTAATAATCCCAGCTTTTGGAACAACTATTGAAATTGAAAAAATATTAATTGAAAAGGGTATTGCTATTGAAAAATATAATACTACTTGTCCTTTTGTAGAAAAGGTTTGGAATAGAAGTGAACAGATTGCAGAAAAAGGTTATAGCATAGTAATTCATGGTAAACCAAAACATGAAGAAACCAGGGCTACTTTTTCGCATGCATCTGCCAATACTCCATCAGTTATTGTAAATGATATGACCGAAACCATTGAGTTAGCTAAATACATTACTGGAGAAAAAATAGCAAATCATTTTTACAATGAATTTAAAGGACGATTTTCAGAAGGATTTGATATTTCCAAAGACCTCCAAAAAATTGGTGTAGTAAATCAAACAACTCAATTAGCAACAGACACACAAGCAATTTCTGATTACTTGAAAAATACCATTCAACAACATTTTCAATTAACTGAAACTAATATCAGCGAGCGATTTGCCGATACAAGAGATACTTTATGTTATGCAACCAATGATAAGCGATCTGCTGTTGTTGGAATGCTAAAAACAGAAGCAAATATTGCCATAGTAGTTGGAGGCCATAATAGCAGTAACAGCTCTCATTTAGTTGAACTTTGTGAAGCAATATTACCCACTTATTTTATCGACTCCCCCGACAAATTAATTGATAAAACTTCAATTCTACATTGCAATTGGCAAACAAAAGAGATGTCGATAATTAATCATTATTTACCTGAATCTAGTCCACTCAAAATACTTATTACAAGCGGAGCAAGTTGCCCTGATGCCATTGTAGAGCAAGTAATTAGAAAAATAGCAGGGTTTTATAAATCAGAAGAATCTATTGACCATTATATTGCTCAATAATTACTCCTCGGCTTTATTTTTTAGCATCCCCAACAATCTATATGCATTTTTTATAACAAATTTATTTTTTTTCAGATCGATACCAGTTGATTCATTTATACTAATCATTCCCATTTGTTTGATTCCTGTTTGCACTTCTACCATTTCAAAATGATGCTCATCTTTCACAATAAAAAGATAATTTTTTCCTTCAAATCTTACAACAGACTCTTCAGGTAATGTACTAGTTGGAGCAGCAGGCAAATCAAAACTTCCATTTAAAAACATGCCTGGCAGTAAATCGTGACTAGCATTTTCAAAATGGCAATGCACTAAACCAGTTCTTGATTCGTTAATATTTTTAGTAGTTAACAATACTTCTACTTCATACTTTTTACTGGGACTATTGGCCAGTGATACAGTGCCTTTCAAACCCTTTTTAATATTAGGTAAATCTTTTTCAAAAACATTTAATGCTGCATGAATATCATCGGGGTTAACAAACTCAAACAACACATCAGATGGATTTACATATTTACCTATATTAACATTGATTTTTGTAACAAACCCATTAATGGGAGATCTCAAAGAAACCGATCTAGAGATATTGGCTACAGTTAATTGCATTGGATCAATTCCGATGATACGAAGTTTTTCTTCAACACTCTTCATCATTATTTGACTTGTCTTAAAGTCGCTCAATACTTGTTGGTAATTTTTTTTACTGGTTGCATCTGCATCACTCAATTCTTTTTGCCGCTGCAAATCAGTTGTTAAAAATTCTAATTTGGCTTTATCAATCAAATAATCTTGTTGAAGTTGAACATAACTCTGGTCTTCCATTAAGGCAATAACTTCTCCTTTTCTTACGCTCATGCCCGGCAATAATTGCGTTTTCTTTAAATACCCACCAAGAGGAAAACTTATAGAAACCATGTTTTGTGGCGGAACATCAACCAAACCATTTACTTGAATTGTTTCGTGTAAGGTTTTAATAGTTGCCATACTTATTTCTAACTCAGCTTGCTTTAATTGAGCATCAGTTAAAACTAGCATCGACAATTCTTTGATCATTGTATCAGCCTTAATCTCTGTTTTTTTACTAGAACAGTTTGTCAATATAATTGCAATAAATAGATATATAATTTTATTCATAATTAATTGTTTAATAAATAATTTAATTCAGTAGCTGCAAAATTCAATTGTTGCAAAACTTCTAAATATTTTGTTTTAATATTTAAGGCCTGATTAAAAAGTGTTCCCCATTCGATATAATTAATCTGTCCGTTTTTATAACTTAAGTTGGCAGTATTTATTATAATATCAGCTTGCTTATTTGCTGTTTTTACGAAATAAGATAATGCTTTAGTATATTTATCATAATCTTGCCAAGCCTTATCTAATTTAGATTGTAGCGAAAGAGTTGAGGCTTTAGTTGAAGCAGCTACTACTTCCTCGTTTATTTTAGCAACATTAATTTTTTGCTTTTGCGATTGATTAAAAACCGGAACAGACATACCAAGTGTAATAGAAGAAAAACGATTACCTAAATTGTATAATTTTTCAGTTCTATCATTTTGTATTTGCCAACCACTTAATGATTGATTATTGTACCCCAATAACCAATCAGGTTTTAGCTTCGCTTTAGCAAGTTCGGTTTCGGCTACTGCTTGCTTTTGTTGTTGAGCATATAAATTAATAAATGGGTTATTTTTCCATTGTGCAGTATCAAACAATTGAATAGATGATTCTAAAGGATCAGATGCAGTAATAAGGGCTTCAGATTGAATGAATAAACCTAATTGCATTTGAACCGATCTTGTATCTGCTTCATGCATTTCAATCATTAATTTATTTTGCAATACTAAATTATCAAGAGAAACTTTCTCTAATAAATTACTTTCTCCTTTCTCAAAGCGCAAGGATGCAATCTTTTGATAGCCTGCATAAATGCTATCAATCTGTTTGAGCAATAAGTGATTGGCTTGAAAGTATTGTAATTGCACATATAAACTTCTAGCAATCCTTTTAACATCCATTATTTGTACTAGAGTATTTGCTTGAGAAGTAGCTAAAAATGTTTCGAGTAGTAATTTTAGTTTCTGGTTTACTGCTCCAGCATTTAATGGTTGAAGTATACTAACCCTAAAATCAAATGCAGTAGTATTATAATTTCCCAATTCAGTTGAAAACTGAGTTTTAGGAATTTCCTTTGCAGTTGATGGCAACAAGTTGTAATACTTTTCTTGCAATTGACTTACTTTAAGAGTTGGAGCGTTTTCCACTGCTTTTTGAATTACTTCATTCAAACGCATTGGATTATGTTGAATAGAATTTTGAGCATTACTAAGGTTACAAACAAGTAATAATCCAGATATAGCCATTGCTTTCATGGTATTTTTTTTAATTCCACTTTCAAAAATAAAATACAAACAAGGCAAAACAATTAGTGTAAGTAAAGTAGCAGTGAGTAATCCACCAATAACCACAGTTGCCAAAGGCCGTTGTACTTCTGCACCAGCTCCATTACTTAATGCCATAGGCAAAAAGCCCAATGAGGCTACAGTAGCTGTCATCAAAATTGGTCTTAATCTTGCTAAAGTAGCGTTTACAATAATATCTTTTACACTACTTTTAATATCTCCTTTAATTTGTACAATTTCAGTTATTAAAACAATACCGTTCAACACTGAAACTCCAAACAAAGCAATAAACCCAACACCAGCTGAAATACTAAAAGGCATATCTCTTAACCACAAACTAAATATTCCACCAGTTGCAGATAATGGAATTGCAGAAAAAATAAGCAACCCATATTTAATTCTGTTAAAAGCAAAATAAAGTAAAACAAAAATTAACAACAATGCTATAGGCAATGCAATAATTAATCGATTAGTAGCATTTTGTAAGTTTTCGTATTGCCCTCCATAAGTAATGGTGTAACCTTCGGGTAATTTTAATTGTTGACTTATTTTTTGTTGTAATTCTTCTACAATACTTTGCACATCTCTTCCTCTAACATTAAAGCCAACCATAATTCTTCTTCTTGCCTCTTCCCTTTGAATTTGATATGGCCCATCTTTTAATTCAATACTTCCCAATTCATTTAATGGCACTTGCATACCCCCAGCAACACCTATCATCAGATTACCCATATTATCAATATCACTTTTTTGGTCATTATTCAACCGAACTACTAAGTCAAATCTTTTATCTCCCTCAAATACAACTCCAGCTTTACTTCCAGCATAAGCAGCTTGTACAATTTGATTGATTTCATTTATAGAAATACCATATTTGGCAATTGCACTTCTGTTATAATTAATTACCATTTGCGCTACACCAGTGATGGTTTCTACATATAAATCTTTTGCGCCATTTACTTTATTAATAAGCATACCCATTCTTCCTGCAATGGCAGACAAGCTATCTAAATCATCACCAAAAATTTTGCAAACAACATCTTGTCTTGCCCCAGTCATTAACTCATTAAAACGCATTTGTACTGGATATTGAAATCCAGTTGTTACACCAGGTACTTGTTGTAGAGCAACACTCATTTTTTCTGCAAGCTCATCAAAAGTCTTGGCAGAGGTCCATTCTTTTTTATCTTTTAATATAACCATCATATCTGCAGCTTCTAAAGGCATAGGATCAGTAGGAATTTCACCTGAACCAATTTTGGTAACTACTTTTTTTACTTCAGGAAAAGAGTCAAGCAAAACCTTAGCCGTTTTTTGTGCAGATGCAATTGTATTTGATAATGAAGATCCAGTAAGTAACCGAGTGTCTACCGCAAAATCGCCTTCTTCCAATTTAGGTATAAACTCACCTCCCATTCTACTTAATATAAAAACGGAAATCAAGAAAAGAATTAAACTAATACCAACCACAGTTTTAGGAATAGTTAAAACTTTTTGTAATATTGGCTTGTACCATTTTAAAAATAAGTTCATCATCTTATCCGAAAAATTTTGAGTAGTATTTATTTTTTTACTTAAAAATAAAGCACTCATCATTGGAATATAAGTAAGAGATAAAACGAATGCGCCTAGTATAGCAAATGAAACAGTTTCAGCCATCGGACGAAACATTTTACCTTCAATACCTTGTAAGGTTAATACTGGTAAATAAACTACTAAAATAATTACTTGCCCGAAAGCAGCAGCATTCATCATTTTCTTAGAGCTAGAACCAACTTTATCATCCATTTCATACTGACTAATCAATGAGCCATTATTAGCGTGGTGTAGCTTATG
>JBKJQV010000261.1:0-5356 GCA_046593815.1 Sediminibacterium sp.
GAATGAGTTTGTTAAAGATCCTATTGGTTCATTAATTTCATTTAGTGGGTTAACATTTTATGGAGGATTAATTTGTGCAGGTATTGCTATACTTTGGTATTGCAAAAAAAATAAAATAGCCATTATACATTTATTAGATGCTATGGCAACCACTATGATGTTCGGATATGCATTTGGAAGGGTAGGTTGCATGGTTAGCGGTGATGGAGATTGGGGCATAGTTAATAATCATGCAAAACCATTTAGTTGGTTGCCAGATATTTTATGGGCCTATAAATTTCCGCATAATGTTTTGGGTGAAGGCATAACTATACCAGGGTGTGTAGGTCAATTTTGCAATGAACTACCATCTGCAGTTTATCCAACACCAATGTATGAAATTATTGTTTGTATGATTTTGTTTTCAGTTTTATGGCTATTGCGTACTAAAATAAAAATACCTGGACAATTATTTGCATTGTACTTAATCTTCAACGGAATTGAACGTTTTATGATTGAAAAAATTCGAGTAAATACAAAATATGATATTGTATTTAATCCCACACAAGCAGAGCTTATTTCATTTGTGTTGATTTTATCGGGTATTGCTCTTTTTATTTATTCTATTAAGAAGTACTCTAAAAATGAGTTATTCGATAAATAAAAAACCCCACAATAGTTAAATTGTAGGGTTTTAAAATATTATTAATTTATTATTTTACATCGAAATCTACTTGTAAAGTACCCCAATTTAATGAAATTTTACCCGATGTTGCAATTGTATAAGTAAGTCGCTCCATAGAAGTAGCTGCTTTAGAAGGCTTAACTATTATTCTTAAAGCATCATCTGCTTCTTTATAACTAAATGCTCCCCATTGTTTAGATGTTTTATTAAAAATGATCGTCCAATCAGAACCATTATCAATTGTAAAGAAACCATATTTACCAGCTGGTAAAGGTTTACCATTAATTGTTGCATCTTTTGAAATTTCAAACACTGTAGCATCATTTGCACCAGCTCTCCATACTTTTCCTTGCATTGGCTCTACATCTTTACCAATAGTTCTACCCTTTAAAGCAGGAGAACTATAGTTGATGGTTATTTCATTACCGTTTGCAATAGTTCCTTTAGCTGTAACAGCTGGACTTGGTTTTTGAGCACAGGCTGTATTAAAAGTGCTAATTGCAATTGCAATAGTTGAAAACAGCAATAATTTTTTCATAGTTGATTTTTATTTAATTGTAAAGGTTATATTAAAAAGTTAATAATTGAAAATAAATTATAGGAAAGGGCATTTAATTAACATTAATAACATCAGGTCTATTTACAAATTGCGAATTATATTTAAATTTAAGATCTGTAGTTAAAGTAAAATTCCATTGGTTCATATTGTCTACGGTTCTAGGAAAATAATATAATTTAAATTCAATTGTTCCAAAAACAAGGTTTTCATTTCTAGTCCTAAATCCAGCCCCTACTGCACTATATAATTCGCCATTTGTTATAGAAACACCAGCAGTTTTTAAATAAGTGATATTAGCAAAACAGAAAGGAGCAAATCTAAATCCAAAAAAATCCCATGTATTGTATAATACCGTTTCAGCATTTAGGGTTGCTCTGCCTGAGGAAGCTGTATTTGGATTATTTATTAAAGGCAATCCGTAAATACTTGATAAGCGAAGAGGATCATTTAAAAAAGCGTTTATTTGTTGTGATACACTTCCGCTAATGAAATGTCTGGAATACCATCTACTTGATCCTAGCTGCCTAAGTTTTGTGAACTTCTCTGCGCTTGCAAAAAAAATAAAATCTTCAATTCTATCATTATTATAAAAACCTCCAACTTTTATATTGTAATTTAAATATGATTTATTTCTACTAAAATAACTTCTTTGATAATCAATACTAAAAAATAATCGCTGAAAATCGTTTTGATTGGTAACTCCTGCAGTATAAGTTAAATTAAAGCCTTCAGGTATATCTTCATTTCTTCCAAAACCGTAAATGAAATTAGTGTGATAAAAATCTTGTTGAAATCTTGTATAAGAAACCAAAGCCCCTTTTAAATCACTATATCTACTATCATAGCTTGTTAATGATATAGTAGGTGTGGTTATAAAATCACGATTTAAAACTCTTAAAGCAATTAATTGTTTTTTTCGAGTAGCAAAATTATATTTCAATTGCTTATTTGCACCAATACTCAAACCAATCCAAGCATCAATATTTCTATAATTATATTGAAATAGTTTTTTATGAATAGAATCCGTTACATATCTATTAATAGCTTCATTATTAGAAATATCGAATGCACCTGTAATAGAATGGTAAGGACTTACCAAAGGAAGTTCACCTCTAATAAATATTGATTTTTCTTCTGGTCTGCCAGTATTAAATGTAGGATTTTGGTTACTGTATCCTACCGAAATATTGATAAATGTTCCAGCAATATTTCTTTTTAAAAATTCTATACCAAATCCATAAGTAGGGTTTCTTTTTGTATCGAATATATTTTTTACTTGAATTCTATTTCCTGTTCCAAACAAATTATCATCATTGAGTTCGAAACTTGCTAAATCGGTAGAAAGCGAACTCAAACTTCCACCGATTGGGAATACATCTTTTGCAGAAACAATTATATCTACTGAATCAGTATGTTTATATAATGGATCAACTTTAATTTTAGCATCTTGCAAAAAACTTAAATCTCTAATAAATTTATCATTATCTGCCATCAGATTTGGTTGAAGTGAATCTCCTTCCGAAAAGAATAAATTGTTTCTTATTATGTGCCGTTTTGTACTAGTATGTAATGCATCTCCAAGGTTATTAAAAAAACTACTCGTTTTGTTTGCCGTATCATAAACTGATTTGTTGAATCCAATTTTTTGAATAAAAATATGCCTAATAATTTTACCTTTATAAGGTAAAAAATCATCCTCATTTTTAATAGCTCCATTTTCTGGTAATGCATCAGGTAAATTACTAACAGAAACCGACTTACCAATTTTCCCCAAAAGCCCTTTTTTATTTGCAAGAAAAAAAATACTATCCTGTTGTTTTTTTTGAGCCAAAAGAAAACTTGGTAATAGATTGAAGAAAATTAATAGTAAACTAAAAACAAGAAGCGAGGTATTGTGTTTTGTAACAGGCATAATATAATTAATCCGTCTTTGCACTGTTATTTATTTTTAGAAATACAAAAATACTCAATAAGTACCAGCTTTCTATTTTCTTATATTAGTTAGATAAGATATCAAATTTTGATTTTGGTCGTCGATTAGATTGCCAATTAAAGTTTTTAAGTTTTAGTTCTTCATGATTAACTTGTCTCATAGGAAAGGTAGTTCCTTCCAAATTTCTTAGAAAAGTGACCCGTTTTGGCTTCCCATCATCAAACAATACATCTATAATGTCGGCACTAGATTTATTAACTCCAATGAATTTTTTATAATCATCCGTAGCATAATAAATATTAGCCGCATTACCTTTGGCTCTCATTGAATTGATTACACCATCATTAAATAATGCATTTATAGTTGTGCCTTTTAATTGATTGAAATAATTGCTACTGTCTGCTCTATTTATTGCCATTGCGTTTTCAAAAACATATAAACGTTCAGGCTTTTTGTTACGTATGTATAAATATATAGTATCTCCATAAATTTGATTTTCTTGAGCCCAAACTACAGGACTTTTAAATAATCTGAATACAGAATCTTTTAAAGAGTAAAACAAACTATCTCCAACTGCCTGTAATGAATCGGAAAAAATTCTAACATTATAAAAAGCTTCAAAAAACTTATCGCTACTATCCTCCTTGTTCTTATCATTTATTGATGGAATAATTTTACCCTCTCGAATTGAAGGGACTTTACGTGTTTTCATTAATTCGGAAAGTTTGGCAGAATATAATGTGTCAGCAGTTATATAAATAGTATCTACTCCTTGCTTAATAATGAGAAGTGGCTTTTGTGTTGCAATTAAAGAATTCGTTTTTTTATTTGTTTTAATGTTATTTGCTATCATATCAAAACCTTGAGCACTATCTTTACTTCTATAAACTGCATTTCCTCTAAATTCTCCCATTCCGGTTGAATCATCAAAAGCCATTTCTTCTGCTGTAAAAGTAGAAACACTATCTTCTATTACTGATCTTTTATACAACTCTGCTTTCCTTTTTTTCATATCATAAAAACCTTCTCTTGTTTTTATGGTTCTTTTCTCCTTGATATTATAAATAGTGGTTGGTGATGTAAAAGTGGCTATTTCTGTCGCTGTATTATATTGAAGCGAATCTCCATTTATTTTATTATCCGGATCAATCATCACAACTTTTCTTTTGAAGATAACATCCTTTGTATCTCCATAATAATAACCTTCTGTACTTGTTAATGTAGTTTTTTTACTTACTAATTTTCCGCCCTTTAAATAAGTACCAATCTTTACACTTACATCATACTCTAATTCTTCAGTAGTAAGTGTTCCTTTACCATCGGTTAAGCGAACTTTGTTTTTAAGATAAGCTTTCTTTTCTTTACCAATATACTTCAAATACTGTGAGTAGGTTTGAACACTATCAGCATCATTTATGTGAACATTGCCAAAAGCCTCTAATAAATTTAATTTATAGTTCAAAACAGCACTATCAGCATAAAATAAAGTTTTAGCTTGCCTAACTTGCACTTTTCCAGCTAAAGAAATAAATTCATTGAGAGAGTCAACTTTAAGTATACTGTATCTATCAGCATAGATAAATTCTAGTTTAGTACCATCTTTAATTGTAGTATCCGAATCTTGTCGCTGCGCTAAAGTAAGCAACGGCGATATGATAAATAAAAAATATAAAAAACTTTTAGTAATCATTTATTGAATAGACTTAACTGAATCTGACAATGGAGTCATTAAAGGACCAGTTTTGTCTTTTTTACCAAAAACAGAAAAGCTAACATAGCGTTTTGGATGCATTCGAAGATCATCAACTAAGGTATTAGCACTTTTAATAGTATTGTTTAAATTATTATATAAGTTAGGATCATTGATTAATTTGCCCATTGACCCATCTGCAGAATTCATTTTTACCATTATCTTATTAAGGTAGTCTACAGCCACTTTTAGTTTTTCAACAGATCCATTGATATCAGTTTTCGAAAAATTATCAGAGGCCTTGCTAACATTTTCTAGAGTTTTAGTTATTTTATCATTATTCTCAGCTAAATTTTTTGTAAAACTGTTTACATTATTCATTGATTGAGTAATAGTACCAGTTTGTTTGTTTAGCATATCTTGTAATGAAGCAGTAGAGGCCACCATGTTTGCTGTTGTCTTATTTATATTTACTATACCCGATTGTAAATTATTTTTTGTTGTAGGATC
>JBKJQV010000130.1:0-3554 GCA_046593815.1 Sediminibacterium sp.
ATTTACCAATTCCAATTATTCATGTAACACCTAAACGATTAGATAATTGATATTCTACACTGCATTCAATCCCTGTATGTAATTGATTAATATTCCAAAGTAAGTAATTCACTAAATTCCTGTGTCCATCATGGTAAAATGATAGGCTATTCATACCATCTTTAAATTGTGTAGCATAACCATTTAACCTTAATTTAAGTGTTGGGGCATTTAAAATATATCCCACTTCCATCGAAGCAATCTTTTCCATTGATATTGGGGAATGTTTACTATCTCTCGTTCTTGGAGAGATAAATAAATCTGAAATAGCTGGTGGTTTAGATAATAATGCTAGGTTTAGAAAAAAATAATTTCTACCATTATATTTATAAGTTAGACCTGCTTTAAATGCTTCTGATGAAAACCTTCCATTAATTGATTTTCCAAAAGAATTATTCGGAAAAACTCCATTGCGCATAAACCCTGTTCTATAAAAATTTAGTTCTGAAAAAGAAATCCCAATAAAAAAGTCGAATCGCCGAACTTTATAAACTAGTTGGCTATTTACATCTAATTGCTGAAGATTCATTTGATAATCATACCCGAAATGATCACCAACAAATAGTAATCGATTTGGATAGTTTAAATCGTTCTGTAAAGAAGAAGCATCGGGAGAAAGGTCTTCTGAAAAACTATTCCAATCCACATAATTTTCGCCACCTAATAAATCATTAACTCTTTTAAAGTACCTGAATATTTGAACTTGATAGGCAGCACTTGCCATTATTGAAAGACGATCATTCACACGCTGACTAATTCTCGATGAAAAAGCAAACTTTGTAGACTGTTCAACTCTATCTTCCAATATATATTTAGATCGATTAATAAATAGATTATTTCCATTTATTCCATTAGCATCATTTATGGTAGCATAGCTATTTCTATTAACATCATACAAACGATGCCAATTGATCTGCAATAATTCTGGGTTATTAGTATAGAGTGAACTTAATTGAAGAGCGAGTATTGAATCCTTTTGAAAACTTGGTAAATAACGATAATAATCTGGTCTGGGATCTGGCGCTTTATACCAATCAAATCCGGTAACGGACTTCTCGCTAGCTGAATAAGAGAAAGATGTATTGAATATAATATCATCTTCGGTTTTATATTCATGAGATAAAATTAGCATTGGTGCATGCAATTTTTGAATAGATGCATTTCTTTTTACTCCATTCTGAAAACCCCATGATGGGCTATATGCTGATGTACCCGTTAATGAAACAAGCTCTTTAACAATTGCAGAAGTCCTGCTATTCTCCACTTGTGAACCCACTAAACAAAATGAAAATAAATGGTTGTTGATTTTTTTATCGATTGCTAAAAAGTAAGAATTGCCAATATAATAACTACCCGGAATTACTATTTCATTTCCATAACGTTTACTAATACTAAATGCAAAAGCCCATCCATTTTTATTAAAAGGAATCACTTTAGTAAGTGCTATTCGATATTTATAACTTCTATTCGAAAGAATAAAAGAAGCAGTTGTCTGTTCACGTAAATGGGAAGCTTTTAAATCGATATAGGTTGTTGAACCTAGGTTTCCGAAAGCTAAATCATTATCCCTTAAACCAATAGCTACAGTATTGTTATTGGTAATTTCATTTAACCCACCCCAACTACTCCAATTGGTATTGCCATCAACCAATTGAGTCATAGGAATATCATTAATAACCGCCTGAAACATATAGGATGAATAACCTCTAAGCCTATAACGCCTAATATTAAAATGAAATGCTGCTGTGGCAGAAAATAAATCGCGACTTGAGTTTAATACCGAAGGAATAAATGTTTGGTTAGCATTACTTTCTTCTGAAACACCAAATGATTCATGAATTGAGTGATCAATACCAGCGTTCAATAATACAACTGTGCTATCTCCAAAATTATTTTTTACTTTTTTTTGAATAGCAATTGATTGGGCATTGCTTGGTAAAACTAATAAGATATTGAATAAAATAAAAAATCCATTCCGCATATATAAAACTGATGCGAGGTACAAACAACACGAAAATACTAAGCAACTTTATCCTGCAATCAATTTTAAAAAAAATGTGTTAAGTACTGAAATAAAGACAGTTAAAAAAGTTGGTAACATACGGATAGTACGTAGTAAAATATCAACTAGAATAATACTTTTATCGAATGTTTATACATCGACTACTTTTAATGTATTCATTATTTATCCTTGGTGCTTTTTTCTCTTCCCCCAAAAAAGAACCGATAGTTGTTGCATTTTACAATTTAGAAAACCTATATGATACAGTTAATAATCCTATGGTGAATGATGATGAATTTGTACCCAATGGAGCAAAACATTACAATGGTGAAATATATCGCGATAAATTATTTAAACTAGCAACTGTTTTAAACGATCTTGGCAAAAGCAGGGCTAGTATTGGCGCTTCATTGATTGGAGTTGCAGAAATTGAGAACGATTCTGTATTATATGATTTGTCGAAACATTTTTTATTGCGTAATAAAAAACTACAATTCATTCACTACGATTCTAAAGATGCGCGTGGAGTTGATGTTGCTTTATTTTACAATCCATTATATTTTAATCCAATAACTGCAGCATGTTTAGTGGTGCAGTTACCCGGAAAGAGTAAGGAATCTTCTACCACAAGAGATATTTTATATGTACAAGGAATTTTAGCAGGAGAAACAATTCATGTATACGTAAATCACTGGCCAAGCAGAAGAGGTGGTGAGGAAAGAAGTGCCCCAGCCAGAGAAGCTGCAGCAATGGTTTGTAGAAACCATATCAACTCAATAAGATCGAAAGATTCACATTCAAAAATAATTGTAATGGGAGATTTGAACGACAACCCAACTGATAAAAGTATTCGCAAAACCTTAGGTGCAACTGGCAATATTCATCAATTAAAAAAGCAACAGTTTTTCAACCCTTGGGAATTACATTATCAACAAGGCTTCGGCACTTTGGCTAATAGAGATGTTTGGGGGCTTTTTGATCAGATATTGGTATCCGACACATTTTTAGATAGCACAATCGGAGGATTACAATTTGATCAATCGTTTATTTATTCTAGGCCTTTTATGACAGAAACTTCCGGAAAGTTCAAAGGCTACCCCATGCGAACTTGGGATGGGAATAATTACAGAGGAGGATTTAGTGACCATTTCCCTACATTTATTACACTTAAGAGCAAATAATTATAATAGTATTAACATCAAAAAATAAACCTAAATCATTAGTTTTATTAAAATCATTTTTATGAAACCAAAAAACTTACTGCTGGTATTGAGCTTCATCTTTTCATTATCAACATTTGCACAGTCATTTACTTATAATCCATTAAAACCAAAAGTAGGCGACAAAGTAAGTTTTACTTACAACAAATCAGCTACTCCATTAGCTCAAAAAAATAATATAGAATTTGTAGTGTTTTATCTTAATTATTTAACTAATAAAAATAGTGTAGTTGATGTTACACCTAACAATAAGGATAACATTTATAGTGGATACTTTGTTGTACCTGCAAACG
>JBKJQV010000204.1:0-4963 GCA_046593815.1 Sediminibacterium sp.
CTTCGCCAAATGCATTCTCTTTTAACTCACCGTATGGGGCATGCCCAACCTGCAAAGGACTTGGCAATGTTTATTCAATTGATATGGATGCAGTAATACCAGACAGTAATATCAGTATTAAAAATGGTGGTATTGCTCCTCTTGGAGAACAACGGGAAGCTTATATGTTTAAAAATGTTGAGATACTAGCAAAAAAACATAAAATAAGTTTAGATAAACCCATTAATAGTTTACCTGTTGCCTCTTTAAATATTTTATTGTATGGAAATGCAGAAGGGAGTTCGTTGGAATTAGACAATGAAGAAGAAACTACAGCTTCAAACCCTTATGAAGGTGAGTTTGAAGGAATTATTCCAATGCTTAAACGTTGGTTTGCTGGGGTTAATAGTGAAGGTTTAAGAGAGTGGGTAGAAAAATTTATGCAATTAAAAACTTGTACAACTTGCAATGGACAACGGCTAAAAAAGGAAAGTTGTTGGTTTAAAATCGATAATAAAAATATTGCTGATTTAAGCAGTATTAATTTAGATAAATTATTTGCATGGTTTAACAACTTAGAAAAAAGAATCGACAAAAAACAAAACCTAATTGCAAAAGATATTCTCAAAGAAATAAGAGAAAGGGTACAATTTTTATTAGATGTTGGTTTAAATTATTTGTCCTTAAATAGGTCCGCACGATCACTAAGCGGAGGAGAATCTCAACGTATTCGTTTGGCAACACAAATTGGTTCTCAGTTACAAGGCATTACTTATATATTAGATGAGCCATCAATTGGTTTACATCAAAGAGACAATCAACAACTCATTCATGCGTTACAAAATCTTCGTAATATTGGAAATTCTGTATTAGTAGTAGAACATGATAAAGACATCATGATGGCTGCTGATCATTTAGTAGATATTGGTCCAAAAGCTGGCAAGTTTGGCGGACATATTGTTTCTGCAGGTACACCGGCTGAAGTATTAAAAAGTAATTCTGAAACTGCACTTTACTTAAACGGGAAAAAGTCTATCTCTATTCCTAAAGAACGTAGGCCTGGCAATGGCAAGTCGGTTTTGCTAAAAGGAGCATCAGGTAATAATTTAAATGAAGTTGATATTTCTTTTCCTTTGGGTAAACTCATAGTGGTAAGTGGGGTTAGTGGAAGTGGAAAATCAACATTGATCAACGAAACATTGTACCCCATTTTATCTAAGCATTGTTATAATAGTAGAGTTAGTCCTATGCCTTTTAAATCGATCAAAGGATTAGAAAACATTGATAAAGTAATTGAAATTGATCAATCCCCAATTGGTAGAACTCCTAGGAGCAACCCTGCTACTTATTGTGGATTTTTTACAGAAATCAGAACTTTATTTGCTTCGGTACCAGAAGCAAAAATTAGGGGATATAATGCTGGTCGTTTTTCCTTTAATGTAAAAGGAGGAAGATGTGATGTTTGCGAAGGTGGTGGTATGAGGGTAATTGAAATGAATTTTTTACCAGATGTTTATGTTAACTGCGAAAAGTGCAATGGTAAAAGGTATAACCGCGAAACGTTAGAAATAAGGTACAAAGGCAAATCAATTAGTGATGTATTGAATATGACTGTTGAAGAAGCTTGTGAGTTTTTTCAACCGGTTCCATTTTTATACCGAAAAATAAAAGTGTTGCAAGATGTGGGTTTAGGATATATAACCCTCGGCCAGTCTGCTGTTACCCTTAGTGGTGGCGAAGCACAGCGTGTTAAACTATCGACTGAATTAGGAAAAAAAGATACTGGTAAAACATTCTATATTTTAGATGAACCTACTACTGGATTGCATTTTCAAGACATTCAACTTTTATTAGATGTTTTGAATAAGCTAGTAGATAGGGGTAATTCGGTTTTGGTAATTGAACACAATTTAGATGTGATAAAAGTTGCTGATCATATTATCGATTTAGGTCCAGAAGGCGGAGATGGTGGAGGTAAAATTTTATTTGAAGGAACTCCAGAAGAAATGATTAAAAACAAAAACAGTCACACAGCTCGTTTTTTAAAGCTAGAAATGAAATAGTAGTTTTTAATAATCATGTTCTTATACTAACTTTAAAGAATGAATTTAAACGATTTAAATTTTTTACCTGAATGGGATGATAGCCGATATAAGGTTGGTCCAGATGACTCAGTTGAAGAATGGCGAAGAGGTCCTGCTAAGGCTATTGCAAAAGCCATGTACAAGCAGTGGCGTGAGGTTTTTGGATTTGTAATTGCATTTGCCGAAAATTTAGCAGATGATGGCGAAGAAACGCATCCTGCATCTACTAAAGCCTTGATTTATGAAAATTTAATGATTGTAGCTCCAAAAATTATTGGAGCAATTAGTATGGATTTATATGTGTTGAAAATGGAGAACGCTTCTAATATTAGAACCAATTGCAAGCAAATGATGGAGCAAATTGGTTTTGCAGTTTTAATGGGTTGGGCAGATGAAACACACAAAAAAGTAATTGAAGAAGCCTTGCTTAAATTCAGAGAATTATTTAAACAATGGGTATCTACTTTTCAGAAAGATACTTATGAAGATGAGTGGGGTTTGTTTGTTTAAGAGTATGATTCTTCCTTGTGTTTTGGCTTGTATATTAAATAGTAAAATGCTAAAATTAGTATCCCTATAGTAAAAGGAATCAATGCCAAATGCTTATAAGTAATTCCTGATGAAATTTCTATTGCATCAAAATGAAAAAATTCGCTAATCATCCAATAAGAGTTGGCCGAAATCCATACAGTAATTGCTAAATTATGTGTTACTTCAGACATGTATTTTCTTGTTCTGTAAGCTATCACCATCGAAATTATCAACGTAGGGATTATCATAGTCACACCTAGCCATCTCCAACCCATGCACCAAGCAACATCTTTAAACAACCAAAATACAATATGAAGGTTCTCCATTTTTCTATATTGAACTGGAATTGAGTAGGTTTCGTTCATTGCTCTTAATTTTTAAAAACACAATATTAATTTTTTGTAATCAATTATCGGCTTAAAATTTTTTGAAAACGGTTCACATCAACTAAAGGGTTAATTGGACACCCATTTAAAATTGACTCCTTAAATTGATTCGAAAAAAATGGGGCAAGACTGCAACCTTTAGCGCCCATGCCATTCATAATTCCAACTGAACTATGAATAGGGTGAAATCCTATAAATGGTCGCCGTTCCATATTCGCAGGCCTTACAGATGCTATATGATCAACAATTGTATAAGGAATCTTTAGCCAATGTTTTAATTGTTGCTCTGTTTTATTCTTAAATGCATTAGTTGGATTTGGGTCGGTAAAATTCCATTCATAACTAGAACCTATCCAAAACAATCCATCTTTCCAAGGCACAATACTAATTCCTTGTTTGTAAATATTTGTTGATGGCAAATTAGGAATCGAAACAATTAAAGCTTCTCCTTTATTCGGAGCAAAAGGCAATAAATTGAAATATGGATTATTAAAACCAGTTGTGCCATCACAAAAAATTATTTTATTTGCAATATGATCTTTGTAAATAATTTGGTCTTCAGCTATTGATACATCCGAAAAATTAAAATGAATATTTATAAGTGAATCTTGCTCAATTAGTTTTTTTCTCCAGCCATCCAACATGGCTTGTATATCGATTAACCAACAAGGATTAATTTCTCCAATACCGAAACTCGGATTAAAATAATCGTTCCATTGATTTGGATTATTTGGCAGTTTTAAAAAAGTTGTATCATTAAGCAATCGCTCATCAAAAGCTAATTTCATTTGAGGAGTAGAATGAAAGTCGAGAATATTACACTGCCGAATTAAATTCAATTTTAGTTCATTGCCCAATTCGGTATATACCTTAACAGCATATGGCATAATTGTTTCAATCTCCCATGTTTGAACAATTCTTCTGCCAGTTACTGGGTTTATTACACCACTGGCTACTTTTGAAGCAGAGAAAGTTGAGGGCTCATCAATTACTACAACAGTTTTGCCTCCTTTCATCAAATTCCAGCTAAGAAAGGTTCCGCAAATACCTTGACCAACAATGATATAGTCAACTATTTTTTTACTCATTTAATCAGCATATATCTGCTCAACGAATCTTTGGTATTGCCACATTTTGCAGTTATGGCTATTCTAATTTTTCCAGTAAAATTACCTGGAATTGTAAAAGGGAATTTAGTAGAAAATATTTCATTAGGTGTTCCTGTAAAATATTGAAAAGGGTAAATATTATAAAACCAACCATCTACACTCGTATTTTTCTTAGTGTCAAATAATTCAAGTGTAATATTTCCTGTTCCTTCTTTAAGTAAAGTATTTTTAATAGCTACTTTTAATTCGATTGACTGATTTTTTTTCATTTGTGCTGGCACTTGAGCAACTATGCTAATTTTTTCAGCAATTTGTTGAGCAACAAGTTCAGTTGTAAAAAAAATAAGTGATATAAAAAGTAAAGTCTTATTCATATTAAAATAAAAACCCGCAATTAGTTATTACGGGTTTTCTATAGTAGTTCAGTTAATGATTATTTTTTTAATGCTGCTGCCATTGTTTTACCTATGTCCGCAGGGCTAGCACATACTTCTATTCCGCACTCTGCCATGATTTTCATTTTAGCGGCAGCAGTATCATCTGCTCCACCAACAATTGCACCAGCATGCCCCATTCTTCTTCCAGGAGGAGCTGTTTGTCCAGCTATAAACCCAACAACAGGCTTTGTTTTATTATCTCTTATCCAACGAGCAGCTTCAGCTTCCATGCTACCACCAATTTCACCAATCATAATAATACCATCTGTTTCAGGGTCGTTCATTAATAATTCTACTGCATCTTTAGTAGGAGTTCCAATAATTGGGTCTCCACCAATTCCAATAGCAGTACTAATTCCTAATCCAGCTTTTACTACTTGGTCGGCCGCTTCATAAGTTAATGTTCCACTCTTAGAAACTATTCCAATTCTTCCTGG
>JBKJQV010000285.1:0-6075 GCA_046593815.1 Sediminibacterium sp.
CGCCGAATTATCAATGGATATGAATAACCCACGCATACTTTATGCAGCTATGTGGGAGCATGGCCGTCTTCCTTGGAAAGTGATTAGTGGCGGGCCCGGTAGCGGTTTATATAAATCTACCGATGGTGGAGATCATTGGGAAAAAATGATTGATGGACTTCCAAAAGAAATGGGGAAAATGTCTATCGCTGTTTGCCGTTCTAACTCCGAAAAAGTGTATGCACTTATTGAAAGTGATTTTGAAAAAGAAGCAGGAGGATTGTATGTTTCTAATAATGCAGGAAAATCTTGGAGCCAAGTTACTAACGACCACAGACTTATTCAGCGTGCATGGTATTATATTGAACTATTTCCTGATCCATTAAACGACCAAACCATTTATGTAATGAGCGCTCCTGCATTGCGTTCTACAGATGGAGGAAAAACATGGACCAATATTCCTTCAATGCATGGCGATCATCATAATTTATGGATCAATCCAACTAATTCTAATAACATGATTATTTCTGATGATGGCGGCGCTAGTATCAGTTTCAATAAAGGAAAATCATGGAGTACCCAAAGCAATATGCCAACGGGACAATTTTATCGAATTAATGTTGACAATCAATTTCCGTATAGAATTTATGGCGGACAGCAAGATAATAGCTCTGTAAGTATTGCTAGCAGAGAATTGAATAGTTCTGGTATTGGAAGCTCAAGCTGGACAAGCTCTGCAGGTGGAGAGAGTGCATTCTTAGCTTTTGATCCTAATGATCCAAGGTATGTTATGGGCGGTTCTTATCAGGGAACTATTGAAGTACTCGATACAAAAGCAAAAACAACTGTTAACAACATGCCTGCTCCTATTCAGTACCTAAGCATGGATGCAAAAGATATGAAGTATCGATATAATTGGAATGCGCCCATCATTTGGAGTAAACACGAACCAGGTACTTTTTATCATGGTAGCCAACTATTATTAAAAACAACAGATATGGGTAAAACATGGACAGAAGCTTCTCCCGATCTTACTCGAAACGAAAAAGACAAACAAGGAAAGCCAGGTGTGCCATTTACCAATGAAGCAGTTGGTGCAGAAAATTATGGAACATTGAGTTATGTAATTGAATCTCCTAATGAAAAAGGAGTGATCTATACTGGTAGTGATGATGGAGTTGTATCTGTTACAAGAGATGGTGGAAAAACATGGAAGAACATTACTCCGGCTGGATTACAAGAGTGTTTAATAAATGCAATTGATGTTTCTCCTTTTGATAATGCCACTGCCTATATTGCAACTACTCGCTACAAATTCAACGACTTTAAACCGGGCTTGTACAAAACAACCGACTATGGAAAAACATGGACCAAGATAGATAACGGTATTCCTGAAGGAGCATTTACTAGAGTAGTTAGGGAAGATGATAAAAGAAAAGATTTATTATTTGCAGGAACAGAAACAGGAATTTATATTTCATGGAATGGCGGAAAAAACTGGACACCTTTTCAGCTTAATTTACCCAATGCACCAATTACTGATTTAAAAATTAACCAAGGCAATTTAATAGCGGCAACTTCTGGAAGAGCGTTTTGGGTATTAGACGATTTGAGTTTAATTCGTCAGTATAAAAAAGACAGCAGTTTAATGGTATATCAACCATCATCTGCTTATATAGTAAATGGCGGAAGCGACTTAGATGAATCAGATGAAGAATTTACAGGTGCTAATAAATTAAGAGGTGTTAATCCTGCAAATGGAATTGTACTCTATTATCAATTACCAACTTTAAAAGATAGTATTCCAATTAATTTAATAATAAAAGATGAACAAGGAAATGTAGTAAGATCATTTAGTTCTGCTCCAAATAAATTGTATAAAAAATATGATGGTGCTCCACCAGCAGATCCTGTTTTATCAAAATCAAAAGGATTAAATCGTTTTGTTTGGAATATGCTCTATCCAACCATGAAAGGAGTTACAGATGTTTATGTTGAAGCTGGTTATAGAGCACATAAAGCATCTCCGGGAAAATATACTTTCATATTAAAAGCTGGCGACAAAGAATTGAGTACTTCTGCAGAAATATTATACAATCCTTTGTACAATGCAACTGCTGCTGATTATGCATTCTATCATCAAACCTTAAATAGTGTAGAAACTTCGCTTACTAAAATGCATGAAATGGTAATGCTGATGAATAATAAAAAAGAACAATTAGAATTGATGTTGAAAGGATTAACTGAAGATGAAAAATATAAAACAGTTAAAACCCAGGGTGCTGCTTTAGTTAAAAATATGAAAGCATGGGATGAAGAAATGGTACAACGAAAATCAAAAGCTTATGATGATGCAGAAAATTTTCCGAATAAGTTTACTGCTAATTATTTATTCTTAATTAATCAAATGCAAAATGATTTACCTGTTGTAACACAACCAAGTATTGATAGAGTAAAGGAGATGAATGCTATATGGGATCAATTAAAAAACAGAGCAGCAACTATTTTAAATACCGATATTCCTGCAATGAATAAACTTTGTTGGGATGCAGGTATAGGTGCAGTTTGGAAGAATTAATTTTCATTCTTCTATTCTAAGTGATATTCTTTTTGTAAAAATGCTATCGTATTTTTTGCTTTTTTATTCAACAGCGCAAGTCTTGTTGTAATAATGATATTGCTCCCTTTGAGTTGATTGATGCAGTAGGCAAGATCTTGTTGCAAAGAAGGATCGTAAGATCGTAATGGCGGATTATCTGTTGTCTTATTTATATTATTAAATTCATCGAGCATTCTGTCGAATACAAAGGGATTGAATATTCGAGCAAGTAATGGGTCTGCCGCTCTTCTTTCAATTCGTTCGTCATCAACATTTTGTAAAATATAATCAACTAATTTTTGATAAGAAATAATACTGTCGGCTGCATTTTCATTTCTTATCAACCTTAAGGAACCGGAATATTTCAATTGTGTAACGGTCCTATCGTTGCTTTGAAAACGTGTTGTTCTAACCAGTATCCTTCCCAGGTAGTAAAGTTCGTTTTCGTAGCCTTTTATTTTTCCCTCTCGGAGTAAATAAATCAATGAGTCCAGTTGATTTCGTTTTAGTTTTTGGAAAACCAAATTTGCATGTATGGCAGCTGTATCAACTTTTAAATCTTCAATAAATGTTTGGATGAATTTCTTCTCACGGTCTCTTTCTATTTTATGCTCCAATTGATACTCTGCTAAAAATCCGCAGAACACAGCCAGGAACAACATGAGAAATTCCCAGAAATACGATTTCCAATTCTTTTTATGATGCGGTGCTGCTGGGTCGTGTGCGTGGTGATGTACTTCCATATTTTTTTCAGTTGCGGGTTGCGGGTTATGAGTTACGGGTTGTTCTATTTCATCAATATTTTCAACAGATAAATTGGTTTCTTCAGGTGGTATGTTGTTTTTGTCGGTCATTTTCCAAATATCATTAGCAAAATATTGTTTTTTTTGACTATTGACTATCAATAGTCAATGGTAACTAATTTATAAATAACTCAACCACCACTTTTCTTTGTGTGCAGTTTTATAACGATCGTATTTTTTACACAATGAATATAAAAATAAAACCAAACCAATCCAAAATATATAAACCACAAACAAGCTATAGCCTTCTCCTTTAATAACAAATAAGAAAGGTAATTCTTGGGCTGCTTTTATTGCATAATCAATAGACTTTCCACTAGTAAAAAAAAGAATAGTGGCAACAATATGTATTATGTAAAAGTGAAGAATATAATAAAAGAATGCGGTTCTTCCGTAGATCGTTAATGCATCTGTAAGCCTGTTTTTTGTTTTTTCTAACAACGCTAGTAAGATAAATGCAGTGCCAATAGTGATGCACAAATACATTAAAGAAGGCGGGTACTTGAATACATTTATAAAAGAAAGAAATGTATACAATGAAGTTGGTTGTATTGTCCATTTAATTGGATCTCCATAAATATTCAGAGAACGTAGAACTATAAATAAAGCAATTAACCCAATACCTAACTTACTCAAAATTGCAAAGCGTTGTTGTTGTGTATAGCTATTCGTAAAAAATTTACCTGTACAATAGCCCAACATCATCACGCCCGCCCAAATAGGAAAGGCATAAGCAATTATCACAAAATGATTAGGTACAACTTGGTAAAAAGCAAAATTAGAGTGATGCAACAAATCCCACCAAAAACCTGCCTTAAATCCTACTGCTGATTCAGGTATATCTAACAAATTATGTCCAAAAACAATCAATAACCCTATTGCAAAAATTAATTGATACGAAAATCCGAAACCAATAAATACACCTAAAACAATCATCGACATACCAATAGCCCAAATTACTTGTAATGCAAAGACATTGAAAAATGGATTGAAGGTCCATGCAAAAGTAATAAGGGTTACTTCTGCAATAACCAACCACAATCCTCTTTTAATTAAAAAGCTGCTAAGCTCTTTTTTGGTTTTACGCAAACTTTGTAAATAAATAGAAGTGCCAGAAAGAAACACAAAGATGGGTGCACAAAAATGAGTGATCCATCTAGTAAAAAATAATATGGGCGTTGTGGTTTGTAAATTCAGCGGGTCATCAACATTAGCCTGTATATGTATAAAATCTCTTACATGGTCTAACGCCATTATTACCATAGCAATACCTCGAACAATATCAATAGATTCTATTCGGTTGTTTTTTGTAATAGATGTTTGCATTTGGTTTATTTTTTATCAATCAATAAAATAGTTTGTAATAATACATTGGCTCCATTGGCCATATCAATTCCTTTGGTAAATTCTTTGGGAGAGTGACTAATTCCTGCAACACTAGGAACAAAAATCATTCCCACTGGAGCAATTAACGCCATTTCCTGAGAATCATGTCCAGCGCCACTTTGCATATATTGATAAGTAAAGCCTAATGACTTAGTTGACGCAATAATTTTATCTTGAATAGTTTTATTGGTAAGCGCAGGTTTAGAAGGATTAGTTTGATAGGCAAAAGTAAATTTGGTGCCTGATGCTGTTTCAATTGCTTTGGCTCTTTGTTCAATTGATTTATACAATTGCCAAATTTTATTGTAATCTAAATCACGAATTTCTAACCCTAGCATTACTTTACCCGGTATTACATTGAATGCTCCAGGTTGTGCAGCGATTTTACCTACTGTTCCAACTTGTCGTCCTTTAAGTTTATTTATCTCTTCATTTACTGCAACAATAAATTTTGCGGCTGCAAGTAAAGCATCGCTTCGCATATTCATTGGAGTAGTTCCAGCATGATTTGCAAACCCATCAACAGTAACTTCCCAATGTTCAATTCCTACAATACCTTCTACAATACCAATTTGCAATTTGGCTTTTTCGAGTAATCCACCTTGTTCAATATGCAATTCTAAAAATGCAGCAAGGTCGCCTTTGTTGCGCGCAGCCAATTTAATATTAGCTGGATTACCACCAATGGCTTTAATGCCTTCGGCGATGGTGAGATCACTCTGACTTTTTAATTGCAGTGCCTCTTCTTTAAAGTGGCCTACCATTGCTGCACTTCCGTCCGTACCACCTTCTTCATTCGAAAAAATTAATAGTTCTAGTGGGTGTTCTGTAATGATGTTTTTTTCATTGAGTATTTCAATAATTTCCAATCCACCAATAGATCCTACACAACCATCATAATTACCACCATCCGGAACCATATCTATATGCGAGCCAAAAGCAATTGGTTTTAACGAAGGATTTTTTCCTTTTCGTTTTCCGATAATATTACCAGCAGCATCAACGCTTACTTCTAGCCCTGCGTTCCTCATCAAACCCATAAAATAAGCTCTTCCTTCAATGTCTCCTTTTGTATAAGCTACGCGATAACCTCTGCCATTGGCATCTTTACCAAATTGAGCCAAATCGGAAATGCGTTTTTCCATGCGCTGCTGATTCGCACTTAATTGAGCAAATGAAAGCAAGCAGCTTAAACTAAATAAAATTGTGGTTGAAAAATATTTGTTCATCATATATATAATTTAATAAATTAATTAAACTGGTAATGAAATTACGAATGTTGTACTCTCTCCTTCCTTTGACTCTACT
>JBKJQV010000026.1:0-3686 GCA_046593815.1 Sediminibacterium sp.
CTGTTCACTTCTACATTACCAAAGTACCTTAAACAAATTAAAAAACCACTCAACACAAAAAACATGGGAAGAGGAAAATGAAATTCATTTAAAATTCTAAATAATAGTGGCGGAAAATCTGGTTGGTTAAAATGGTCCAAAAATATTAAAAAGGCCGCTAAGCCTCTTACACCCGTTAGTGCTGGAATATATTCTTTTGACTTCATATCTCCTTTATTCGATTTCTAAAGTTTTGCTACTAATTGAATTGAACCGCCGCTTCCCTTTCCGGTGTTTTTTCCAAAAACATCAGAGAAAATATTAAAGAAAAGTTGATTGTGCTGACTAATCTTTGTTCCAAAGCCTGCACCTAATCTAAAATATGAAAACGACCTGTTTAAATTTAAGTTATTGGGATTAAACACCATAGATGAACTTGTGGAGCTTACTCCATTCATAGAGAAGGTAATCTTATTTTTATCATTTAAGGGAATTCCAAATAGTGCGTCTAAAAACAATTGTGTTGGACCTTCGGGACTAAAGTATTGTCGTAAACCACCAGAAACGTCGTAATAAGTATTTTTCAAGCGCTCTCTATTGGTGCTAGCAAACGACATTTTAATTTCTCCCCCTACTTGTTGAAACCCCGTGTAAGGCTCTTTTCCTTCGGTGTTGGTATAAAGCGGAATAATTAATGAGCCAGTAACAGTTAAAAATTTGTAATAATCAAAACTGTTAAGCAAATATTGTAAGCCAACTGTGGCATCTCCTAAACTTGCATTGGATTGTAATAAATTGGTTTCGCGTTTTGTTTGCAATGTATAATTGATATTGCCTACTAAATCTAGCTTATCTCCAATTCCAACTCCACCATAAACACCAAAATAATGTGAAGTAAATCTTCCGCTATTTTGATAATCAAAATAGTTTCCATCTTTATCCCAATAGCCCTTAGCTGTATACAAATTATAGGATGGTACCAATAAATATTTTCCTCTGCCTATTGGAAAACCAGCATGGGCCGTATTAGATATTATTGCCAATAAAATGATTACAATTATTTTTTTCATAAGTGTTTGTTTCTTAATTAGAATATTTTTTTAATCCAATAATTTTGAAAACTATAATACACATAATTCATTCCTCCATCTTCTGGGCTCATAAATATTTCTCTGTTATCAATTCGAATTTGATTGTATAATGCAATTGCGGCTTGAGGAGGACAAACCGTATTTTTTAAATTATGACCAAATAAGACTTTACATCGAATATTTGCTGCAAAATTTACCGGATCGTAATAGTCCCAATTTCTAAACAAGCCTTCTTTATTTAAACGATTGCGCGGATTAGAAATATATGCTTGAAAGTTTTTTACTGGCCATGGTGTTACGCTTTGGGTTTCTGCTAAAATAAATAAAGTGCGCATATCAGTATATACAGGTGTTTCAAGTATACAGCCAATTGGTCTTGTGTCCATTGATGCTACAACTGTTGCTAACACTGCTCCTTGTCCCTGTCCTTTTATAATTACTTTTTTTATGTCGAGCTTTAATTGTTCGTTATGATATAAAAAATCCAATCCTCGTAAAGCATCCATATACGCTCCTCTATATATGTATTTATATTTATCATTTAAGTTTATTATATTATAGGTGTTAAAGTCGGCATTGGTGTTGTCTTTGCTATTTCCATGTCCTCTAACATTTAATCTAAAAACCGCAGCGTCTTTTCTTAATGAATCTGGACGCATATCTTCTAGATATCCGGGTAATTCATATATTACTTTGTATCTTCCTTTGTCCTTTGGTATAGATAACCAACCTCTTATTGTTTGATAATCAAGCGACTGAAATTCTACCAAAAAAACATCTACATCTCTCGTGCTTTGATCGCCTCTTCTTGTAACCCTAAACTTAGGATCAATATTAACCAAATCTCTTTTTGCGTCGTCCCAAAACTGATCAAAATCTTGTGGTCGATTTACATTTGAATATATTTTTTCTGGGTCAACACCATAGCTATAAAACAAGGTGTCGTTGTATTTATTAGCGGTTACAATTAATCTTAATTGATAAAATCCAGGTACCGTTCTGTCGTTTTCTAGTTTCAAATCATATCCATAGCTTCTATTAGCATCAATTGTGAATCCTATTTCTTGATTAAATGTTTGTTCTGCTTTGTAGTTTTTTACTTCAACCTTAATACTGCCCCTAACTTTTTCGCCAGTATTGTTTTTAAACCTTAAGTCGTAGCCAACCTTATCGTCGTTTCTAAAAATACCATCTTTCTTGAATGGGCGAATATCATAAGAAAGTCCTTTTTGAGCTAAGCAAAAAGATCCCTCGCTCATAAAGTAGAGCAATAATGAGTAAAAAATTACACCACTCAACCGAATTTGTCTGGGTACTCTTGAGATCATTTGGATGGATATATTAGCCTATACTCCCGAAATTACTCGGAGATATGCTAATAAAACGCAAAGGGTTGGGTTAATAGTATACCAATTGATAATAAATTAACACTTGCCCATTTTTCTAACTCTGCTTTTAACATAAAAAAACCGGCATTTCTGCCGGTATATTATTACTAACCCATCAAACCCATTATTTTTCAGCTTCTACTGCTGGTTCTGCAACTACCACTAATTTAGCCCTTATTTTAGCCTCAATTTCGTTTGCCAAATCTGGATTGTCTTGTAATAGTGTTTTAACAGACTCTCTTCCTTGTCCTAATTTATTGGTGTCGTAGCTAAACCAACTTCCACTTTTTTGAACAATCCCAAGTTCTACGCCCATATCTACAATTTCTCCAACCTTGCTAATGCCTTCGCCAAAAACCAAATCAAACTCTGCCGCCCTAAATGGTGGCGCTACTTTGTTTTTTACCACTTTTACCTTTACTCGGTTACCAATTGCCGCATCACCATCTTTTATTTGAGTCATTCTTCTAATGTCTAATCTAACAGATGCATAAAACTTGAGTGCGTTTCCGCCGGTAGTGGTTTCTGGATTTCCAAACATCACACCTATTTTTTCTCTAAGCTGGTTAATAAAAATGCAAATTGTATTTGTCTTATTAATTGTTGCTGTAAGTTTTCTTAAGGCTTGACTCATTAATCTTGCCTGTAAACCCATTTTACTATCGCCCATTTCACCCTCTAATTCGCTTTTAGGAACTAATGCTGCTACAGAATCGATTACTACCACGTCAATTGCACCAGAAAGTATTAATCTGTCAGCTATTTCCAATGCCTGCTCACCATAATCTGGTTGAGAAATCAATAAATTATCAACATCAACCCCTAACTTTTTAGCATATGCACTATCAAAAGCGTGTTCGGCATCTATAATTGCACACATTCCGCCCTTTTTCTGTGCCTCTGCAATTACATGTATAGCAACGGTTGTTTTACCAGATGATTCTGGTCCATATATTTCAACAATTCTTCCTTTAGGTAATCCACCAACCCCTAATGCTGCATCTAATCCGATTGATCCGGTAGAAATCACTTCCATTGGGGCTGTACTCTTTTCATTCATCATCATAACACTTCCCTTACCATAGTCTTTATCGATTTTATCAATCGTTAGTTTTAGCGCTTTTAATTTTTCTGCATTGCTCATGGGTTCCTATTTAATTGTTTTGTAAAACTAATAATTATAATTATAATAAACTAATAATTTTAGTATTTTTATACTAACGCCTTT
>JBKJQV010000138.1:0-5720 GCA_046593815.1 Sediminibacterium sp.
TAATTTCAATATGACACCATTAGTAAATGCTAATGCTTATAAATACGATCAGCTCAACCGTATCAGTGAAGCATCTTCCTATAGCAATATTTCCGCGAGCTCTAACAGTTGGAATAATAACCTTACAGGCGCTTCCAATTTTTATCGAAATACCTTTACCTACGATGATAATGGTAATATCACCAACCAAAAGAAATACGACGAAACAAGCGTGATGGTGGATGACATTACTTATTATTATAACACAAGTGGTGCGGTTGGCGGAAGGCTAAGACAAAATCGATTATATTTTATTGATGATGCAGTAACATCTAATTCTAAACCGGGATTCATAAAAACAACCGGTACAGTTTTTAACTTAACAAACCAGTTGGATGAAGCGAATATTAATTCAATCAACCAGTACTCATACGATGAATTAGGAAATCTTACGAAGGATGATCAGGAAGAGATCGCATCCATCGCTTGGTCGGTTTACGGCAAGATCAAAGAAGTGAACAGAACATCCGGAAGCACTAAACCCAATCTGAAATTCGATTATGATGTGAATGGCAACCGTATTGCAAAGCATACATACAATGGAACATCGTGGACAGGAAGTACGTATTATGTGAGAGACGCCCAAGGAAACGTGATGGCCACCTATGATAATAGAATTATTATTACAGGTAGCGGGCCGTTTGGTTTTACACTAAGTTACAAATTAGCAGAAAGACCTATTTACGGAAGCAGCCGTGTAGGCATGGATGAGCATACTAAAGAACTTATCGGTACTACTTATTCTAACGCGGTTTATAGCCGTGATGTTGGCAGAAAGAGTTTTGAGTTGAGTAATCATCTCGGTAATGTTCTGGCGGTTGTTTCCGATAAGAAGATTCCAATACCCAATTCAAGTGCCACTTCAATCGCGTATCAGCTCGCAGAGGTAGTGAGTGCTTCCGACTACTATGCATTTGGTCAGGAATTACCGAACAGAACATTTAGCTCTTCAACATATCGCTATTCCTTCAACGGCAAAGAAAAAGATCCCGAAACTGTAGGCACTTCCGGCAATACGCAAGATTACGGCGCACGTATCTATAATCCATCTCTTGGAAGGTTCTTATCAACAGATCCCGAAGGCGACGCCTATCCTGAACTTAGTCCATTTCAATTTGCTGCTAACACCCCGATACAAGCAATGGATTTGGATGGGTTAGAACCGGCTATACCAAAACCAAACGGGGGATTTACTACAGCGAGGGATGGAAGGCTTGCTATGCCAATAGTGGATAAACGCGCTCAAGAACATTTTAATAATTTATCAAAGGGTATAAACCCTAACAGTAATGCCACAGTATTCATATCATTTATTCCCATTGTTGGCGATGTGATGGATGTGGCAGATGCGATTGATGATTTTTCTAACGGAAATTATTTAATGGGCACCTTAAGTTTAGCTTCTTTAATTCCCGGGTCTGATGGAATAACCAAACCTCTTAAAATCGCATTGAAAAAGGCAGACGATGTAAAGGATGTAGTTAAAATTGAAAAGAAAGTAGGTAACAGCGGAGGAATTATTTATAAAAGAACAGATAATACAGGAAAAACAAAGGATTATTATGGGCAAACTAAAAGTGAAAAAAGGTATGATGCCCGACAAAAAGAACATAGGAGAGCGAATAAAGATGCCGATTACAGTTTTGAAATTGTTGATAAGGGTAAGCCTGGAAAAGATTTGAATTTGAAAGAACAAAAACAAATTGATGCGGGCGGCGGTCCAACTAATAAATCTAATCCAAATGGAGGGTTATCCAACAAGAAAGACGTAATTAAAAAGAAACCGTAATTAGAAATAAATAAATAAAACCTATTTTCGCAAAACTATGCCAAAGTTTCAATTAAAATTAGGAGATATATTTACTATTCCTATCAATGATAAAGAAGTAGGTTTTGGACAAATTGTTGTGTTTCCGAGAACAAAAGATGTTTTCATCATGCGTGTGTTTAATGGAAAAAATGATAAAAAAGAAAAAGTAGATATTGAAACTATATGCAATTCTTCAACTTTGTTTCTGGGATATTCAACAGATGCGAAATTATATCATAAGGACTGGAATATCATAGGTAATAGTACAGTAGGTTTGGATAAAATTGTTTTACCATACCATAAGCTCGGTACTCCGCCCAAAGATATTTATATAACTAATTACAAAGGTGAACGGCTTCAAGAAATTGATGAATTGACCTTTCAAAATCTTTCATATGAGACAAATTTTGCTCCTGTTAGATATGAAAATGCATTAAAAGCCTATTATAAACTCCAAGAATGGAAAACGAATGAGTATGATAAACTTCTCTATGAAAACGCATTAAAATCTAACGAAATTTATAACTCTATAAAATAGAAATAATTTTATTAAAATCAACCAAGGTCAAAAGCCTTGGTTTTTTTATGCATCATAAGCTAGTTTAAATTGATTCCTATTCCTTCAACGGCAAAGAAAAAGATCCCGAAACTGTAGGCACTTCCGGCAATACGCAAGATTATGGAGCACGTATCTATAATCCATCTCTAGGAAGGTTCTTGAGTGTGGATCCACTTTCGAACAAATACGCATTTTACACTCCATATCAATTTGCAGGAAATAAACCAATAACTGCGGTTGATTTAGATGGCGAAGAAGAAAACTATAGATATTTTACAGAAGATAAGTCTGGTACGCATATTAAAACAATTCAACATAGTGAACTTTTTCCAGGTGAAGAACATGGCTCTAAAGGCACAGGCTCTTTAGACTATACTCTTAATAAAAAAACTGGGAAATGGGATGTTAAATATAGAGAGTCGTTTGGAGATGCTCACCCAATTAAAAATTTCCTTTTAAATGCGCAAAAAAGGTATGAAGATAAAAAAGGATTTAAGACATTTGGAAAGGACTTGGGTAAGAAGGTTGCACCAGTTATTAAAGGTGGTGGAATAATTGCTACGGCAGTTTTTGGGCCTGAAGTTGGAATTCCTATTTATAAAGCAGGTGGTTATGTTGAAGATCTTAGTAATGCAATTGAGATTGCTTCTGATGCAAGTGAAGGAAAAGGTACAGAAGTTCTTATTGATATTGGTGCTGCAGCTGCAGGCAAAATCGTAAGTAAGACAACAGAAAAATTGACAGAACCAATAAAAGATGAAGTAAGAAAATTTGCGGTTGAAGCTGCAACCGACAAAGCGGCAGGTAAAGCAATTGATGCGGTTAAAGAAGACGCCAAAGAATCGGCTACCTCAAGTAAAGAATCGAAAAAAGAAGAGTAATGTTTATATTTGAATATGTCTAATGAAACATATATTGGAATAGCCTGTATTGTTTTTGGCTTGTTTTTTACATGGTGGACAATTAGGTATTGGAAAAAAGGGGATGACCTGTTAACAGGAAATGCTAGAGGGTTAGTTGCAGGAATAGGTTCTATTATTGTAGGTATAATGTTTGTATTGGGTAAAATACATTTATAGTTTTCAAGTATCAAAAAATGCGAAAACAATTACTAATTTTAATCGGAATTTTATTTTTTTCAGTTTCTTTTTCTCAAAATATATTTAATAGGGAAAAAGCCGAAAGTTCAGTTACTAAGTACATGGCAAGAAGCGGTTATACTCCAATTTCTTTTGGTGAATTATTTGACCAAACATATCCAAAAGAAATACAAGAAAAACTCAAAACAAAGATTAGTGTAGTTTATTCTATTCTTCATACATATTCAATTGGCAATAAAAGGCATGTCAACGATTATTTTCATCTTGATAAAGATTATTATGTTATCGGAATTTTAACAGACAAAGAAATGACGAAAATTTCGACAGATTTGCTTGAAAAATCCGGAAAGCTTGATTCAATATTAAAAACATTGGAAATACCACAAGAAAAGAAATAGATTGGACGAACAATCCGAAAATCAACCATTGTCAAAGTTCAACAACAATGCCCAAGTTGCTCAGCTAGTCAAGGTGGAAAGTTAAGTAAGTTTTCAAAAGATCAAGCGAAAAAAATTGATGATAAAAAACAGTAACCAATTAGAAATTTGTAAAAAATATTCCTCAGCATACGTTGAAGTTAATGATAATTCTATTGTAGGGATTTCAAAGGATTTTGATTTAAGTAATTTACCTATCAATGGCTTGAGGCATCCAGTTGAGAATGATTCATGTGGTTGGTACATTTGGTCAGGTGATAAATATTCTGAATCAGATGATTTTTTTGTTCCATTACATGTATACCATATTAAAGAGAAGTTTCCTGAAATTTACAAATACTTAGGTCTTTCTCCAGGTTTCCGTTTTTTATTTGGTGATGATGGATACGTTGATGTTTGGGAGGATTCTAACCTTCTTAATATCTGAAACAGCTGATTTAGATGAATTTGAAAAAGGGTCATTGGACGCTTTAAATTTTGTAGTACAGAACGAGAGCACTGCAATTTTTAATTTAGTGAAAAATGATAATAATGTAACAACTGCTAAATATGAAACTTCCGAATTGGATTTAGCTGATGCAGAAGCCCATGGTAATAATAACGATTTCTATTCGACAAAAGCTTTATTAGCACACGAAGCAGTAGAACAATTAGCAAAAAGTAAATTGGTTGAAATAATTGGCTTAGATGCAGCTAATAAAGATTATGATAATGCTCATAAGCAAGCTATCAAGAGTGATTTAAAAAACAATACATCAAATTTGGACAGGAGTTCTGAAGGAATCACAAGGGAAGTGTCTACTGTCGATGCAAGAGGAACAAATAGAGCTACCTTAAGTACGCCAGGAGTTAAGCAAAGACAAAAAAATGGTGAAATCTTAACGGGAACCCAAAAAGAAAGTTATAAAAATGGTAATTTTATACCAGGCAGCCAAAGTTTTACCCCCGATGAGACAGAACCTCCAAAGAAACCATAGAATATTTAGAAATTACCCGTTAGTGTTAATGCTTGTTTTCGCCCTTTTTTTTGTATTTGCTAATGGTCAAACTGATACTATATTTTTAAGGAAATACTTCTCACTAAGACCAACGGAAAGAGTTGCTTTGTTTAGAAAAACTTATCCCACTTCTGGATTTGAATTTAATATTGTGAATAAGGATATAAGTAATTTAAGTCATGTAAATGTAGCTCCTATAGGAGTATTTCATCACTATAGTTTTGAAAATTATTATAAGCTACTTGATACAAATAGATTTTTAAATCTATTAAATAAGTCCGAATCTTATTTTAAATCAAAAGAATTTTATAAAACGGATACTGTAAATATTAAATTTCTTCCCGAAAACTTATTTGACACACCGAATGAAAAATATTTTGATGCTTATCTAAGATGTAATCTTACTTCTCGGGTGGAGCTTTTCAGGAAGTATTATATTCATTTGCCAAATTACTTAATAGAAGTTATTCAAACGGATTTAAATAGTTTATTTAATGTTAAAACAGACCCGGTACTTTTTCGAGGATATGTCAATACAAAAAAGTTTAATAAAGCAATTCAAACATGGAGTAAGAAATTAAAATAAAGTGTTTGAACTTTTAAAACTCCACTAAGGTAAAAGTCTTCGTTTTTCTGCACAATGACGCAGTTAAAAGCTAAACAAAAGAAATACATTAGCTATTACTAAGAAAGATTTTTTTCAGCGCAATATGTAACAAACCAGTAACCTTTTTGTTATTACCATAAAGTATATTTATGAAAAGTCATATTCTGAAT
>JBKJQV010000306.1:0-6836 GCA_046593815.1 Sediminibacterium sp.
GAATAATATTGGAGTAGGCTGTTTAGTAAAATGTAACCCATCATTGCTTACTGCAAGCCCAATGCGAGACGTCATACTACTATCTTGTGCACGATAAATTAAATATACTTTTCCATCTTTTATAATGGCTGATGGATTTAATACATTTTTAGCTTCCCAAAACACCAATTTGTTACTTACGGGACAGTTAAACATTTGTGAAGCGGTGGGTTGCAGTATTGGGTTTAAACTATCTACTTTAGTAAAACCAAGAATAGCCCATTTATTATCTATTCCAGTAATAGTAGGGGCCTTATTTTTGCATGCAATAAAAAATACAAAGCAAAGTAACAGTTTATAAATATGTTTCGTTTGTTGCATAGCAACAACTAATATAAGCTATTTATTTTTCTTCGTAATTTTATAATCTAACGGTAATAAATTAGATAATTTTTCGGACCATGCCCAATATGCCAATGCCAGTAAATCTTTCCCGTAAAAATAACTTCCGTTTGCTAAAACTGCAATTGATATATTAGGATTAGGCATAAATAATTCAGCTGTCATTGGTTGATTTATTCTAACTCCCCTGTTTTGTTGACTATACATTTCGGACATTTTTTTTGCCCGATACACAATTTGCAAATAATCAGTAAAATTAATTCCAGCAGTTGTGCTATCAATTGCAGAAGCAATACTATCACCATTCAATGGAACATTGACTAGTATATCAATATCATTCATATTATTCTCGCCGCCTATTTTAACTCTATTTGGCTTATCTTTTTTTCGAATAATTTTTCTTAACTCAAATCCGTCTTCTATTAATTGATTCCGATATAAACTTCGCATAAAATGCATCATCGATCCAAGATAAGTTTCTTGCCGATTTTGCAGCCATCGTTTTACTTTACCTTTTCGCTTTGTTTCTAAATCAATAAAAAGTGGATACCCTTGATAAAAGAATATGTTTGTTTTGAAATTAAATTCAAATAGCGATAAATCGTATTTAAGTTCGTAACCTAAAGCATCATTCCTTATTACCAAAGGTTCATCTGCAAAAGCCGTTAGCACATTTTCTTTCTTCTTAAACCTAAATTTCACTACTTCTTTATTCAATAATTTACAATCTAAAGCATTCGGAGTTTTACCTATCAAATAATCAATAAAAAAAGTCCCCCATTTTTCCCAACCATTTTTTTCATAGGTTTCTACAATTACTTCATCTAACTCCTTCACTTTAGGGATAAGAATAATTTCTAGAAAAGATGGAATTGTGGAGGAATTAAGTGGAATTGTTTTGGTTTCATATCCTAAAATAGAAACAACAAGATCATACCTTCCTTCAGGAAACGAATTGATTATAAATGACCCATCGTCTGAAGAAACTGTTCCAATAGATGTATTACTTAAGAAAACACTAGCACCAGCAATTGGCTTTTTGGAATCACTAGCTATAAGTTTTCCTCGCAATAGTTTTTGAGCGTTAATAGATAACGTAATTCCGAGGAAAAAAATGATCAGTAAGTATTTGCCCATACCAAACATTTATAGCTTTTACAAACCAAACAAACCTGCATTCAGCAATTGCAAGGTTTTAGTTTTATAAGTACCCGGAACCAATAAAGAAATATTATGGGTACTTCCTCCATAACTAACCATTGTAACTGGAATTTCTTTTAATGATTCAAATAGCTTCTGTAATACCTGATCTGTTTGAGCAATTTCGTTACCAACTATTGAAACAATAGTTTGCTCTTTCTCTATATCAACAGATCCAAACGGTTCTAATTCTTTAATAATCTGAGGCAAAAATTGATCACTATCAATAGTAACTGAAACAGCTACTTCAGAAGTAGTAATCATATCAATTGATGTTTTATATTTTTCAAATACTTCAAATATTTTCCTCAAGAACCCATAAGCCAACAACATTCTACTGCTTTTTATTTTGATAGCAATAATACCATCTTTAGCAGCAACTGCTTTTACGCCAACACTACCAGCTTCCTTAGTAATTACAGTACCTGGAGCTTCGGGCTGCATTGTATTTAATAAACGCACAGGTACATTTTCTTGCTGAGCCGGCCAAATACATGTAGGATGTAAAATTTTTGCACCAAAATATGCCAACTCTGCTGCCTCTTCAAAACTCAACTGTTCTATAGCAACTGTTTTACTTACAATGCGTGGGTCATTGTTGTGCATTCCATCAATATCTGTCCATATTTCACAAACAGAACTTTTAGTTGCTGCGGCAATTAGTGATGCAGTATAATCACTTCCACCTCTTTTTAAATTATCTACTTCACCCCTAACATTTCTACAAATATAACCTTGGGTTATAAAAATATTTTTATCGCTACGTTTTTTAAGCAACTGAGATAGTTTTACTTTAATACTACCTAATTGAGGTTCTTCATTTGCATCTATGGTCATGAATTCCAATGCAGGCAATAATTCATGGTCTATTCCTTTTTCATCCAAAAAAGCACTGAATAGCTTAGTACTCATTAATTCTCCTTGTGCTAAAATATCTTTATTCAAAGCTTCGCTAAAAGATATTCTTAAGATAATTTGCAAAAATTCAAAATGCTCTGCAATTATATCATTTGCTTTTTTTCTCGCAGGTTCTGTTACAAGTAATTCATTAATGAAGTTTTTATAATGCGCTTGTAATTTTTCAATCTGCTGTTTAGCAACGGGTCTATCACCTATGGATAAACTATTACTTATTTCTATTAATGAATTGGTAGTGCCACTTAAAGCACTTAATACTACAATTTTTTGTTCATTGTCTTTAGTGATCAATTGTGCAACTTCTTGCATTCTTGCTGGCTTACCTACACTTGTACCTCCAAACTTCATTACTTTCATACGAACCCCTCCCCCATTTTTTTGTTGTTAAATAAAATTTTGTGAGCAAATGTAACTTACCTTATTCATATTGAAAAGCTATTGCCCGAATGGACGCATATTTATACAATTGCAATTTTCCCCTGGATCCACATTAAAGTATTTACAGAAATACAGGTAATAGGCTAATCGGTAAGTAGTTGTAGGAGATTGTTTAACACCACATTCTAAGCCCCCATTAATTACATTCATTACTGCACCAAACCCGGGTAATCTTCTAGCAACTGTATCTTTTGATTCTGGCTGCCAAAGTCCCGACATTATTTCGTGGCAAGATGGTTTTGGATATTGTGGAGTTATCCAAAACCAAAAAGCAGATGCAAAACACAATACAGGATCTGTTGTAACTAGTGATGGATTTTGTAATAGTTTGTTTTGATTGCCAAAATAAAAATCGCTGAACTGAGCATAATTGTAATTCCAACTTAATTGCATCGGACCTCTACCATGATAAGATTTACCAAAAACAGGAAGAAATTTTTTCTTGGTTGTATCACTATAATGATCGTTTCCTTTTTCGTATCCGCGCTCTTCTAAAAAATACAGTCCCCAAGCAAAATATCCTCCTGGCGCATCGTCCCATCCACCGCTGGTTTCATGAGCTATGCTTGCTAAAAATGCTGCAAGCTCCCTTTTCTTTTGTTGTTCTGTTCCTTTTGACAAAAATGTTGGAAATCTTTTTGCAGCTTTTATAAATGAAGCATAACAGTAAAAGTCTTTTCGCTTTAAAGTTGTTGGATACTGATTGCGTATTTCTGAAATTGCGTACCTATTAGGAAAAATTTCGTTCCATTGTTTTTCGGAAATGTATTTTGCTATGTGAGGTATTGATTGAGATTTTAATTGAATAGCTACAACAAAGAAAATAAATATTAAACTATAAAATTTCGTTTTCATAATCCTACTATATCAAATATCAATCCAGTTTTTTTCAAATCTTCTACAACTGCATCTACCAGTGGAATTCCTTCTTTTAATCTAATTGCCTCCATTTCTCTTTCAGGATCTCCGGGTATTAAAACAGCTTCGTATCCATCTGCTGGTTTTGCTGCTCTAAAACGGTTGATCCATTGATCCATATGATGTTTAAAATCTGTAGCTGGTCTAAAAGCATCAATTCGCATTGCACCAAAAAAATGCCCCAAACCCTTACCAGGCATATTTTCTGGCATAGGTATATAAGCAGGAAAAGGTGGTGCCCACGGACCATATGCCGCACCACTCAACACGGCCGAAAAAATATCGACAATGCTACCTAATGCATATCCTTTATGACTTCCATGTTCTCTATCACTACCCAATGGGAGCAAAGCTCCTTTCTTTTTTAAAATATTTGCATCGGTACTTGCATTTCCGTTTTCATCTTGAACCCAACCTAATGGAGCTTCCCCATTTTTACGTTGTAAAATTTCTAACTTTCCATTAGCTGCAGTTGTAGTTGCAAAATCTGCAACAAATGGAGGTTCGTTTCCTGCAGGAATTGCAACCGCAATTGGATTGGTTCCTAACATTTTTTCTATGGAAAAAGTAGGTGCTACTAAAGCACTTGCATTGGTCATTGCAATACCAATCATTTCTTCATTTAAAGCCATCATTGCATGATAACCTGCTATACCAAAATGATTGGAATTTTGAACACTCACCCACCCTGTTCCTACTTGCTTAGCTTTATCAATTGCAACTTGCATAGCAAAAGGTGCAACAACTAAACCTAATCCAGCATCGCCATCAATTACAGCCGTAGAAGGCGTTTCATGAATAATGCACATATTCGGTTTTGCGTTGATCCGCTGCGCTTGCCATAATCTTATATATCCGCTTAACCTAGCAACACCGTGACTATCAATACCTCTTAAATCGGCTGATAATAAAACAGAAGTAGCAAGTATTGCATCTTTTTCACTGCAACCCATTGCAGTAAAAACTGAAAGGGTAAATTGGTATAATTGATTGTAAGAATATACTTGCATTTATTTCGAATTAATAATTATCTGCAATTGTAAATTGAGCCGTTGAATGAATTGATTAAATATACATAAAAAGAAAAAGGACGAAATCGTCCTTTTTCAAAATCATATAATACTTTCAACTAAAATGGTAAATCATCAAACGCTTCTGTTATTTCTGAAGCAGCAGGAGCAGATGGTTGAGATGAATTAGTTGAAGGTTGATAACTACCAGAGTTTCCGCCACCATCATTAGATTTACTGCCCAATAATTGAACACTTAATACTCTTAATGACAAAGTAGCACCGTTTACGCCTTCTTTAGTAGTATAGGTTCTAACATCAGGTTGACCTTCCACATAAACCTGTGTTCCCTTTTTTAAATAAGGAGCAATTCCGGTTTTTTCTGTCCAATAAGCACAATCTACCCAAACGGTTTTATCTTTTTGATTTCCTTGTGCATCTTTAAATTTTTCAGTGTGAGCAACTGTAAAATTGATCACATTCTTACCACTAACGGTATTCATTACGGCATCTCTTCCTAGGTTGCCAATTGCGGTTAACTTAATCATATTGTTGTTTTTATAAAAGTCTGAAAATTGAAATTAAGTAAAAGCGTATTAACCGCATATTTTATGTTTTTTACCCCCCTTTGTTCTATTTTTGCAGAAAGTGTGGGTTTATGAGCAAGAAAGGTAAAGTGTTGGTGGCCATGAGCGGCGGTATTGATAGTACCGTTGTTGCTTTAATGTTGCACCACGAAGGCTATGAAGTGATTGGAATTACCATGAAAACTTGGGATTATGCGACTAGTGGTAGCAGTACTAAAGAAACTGGTTGTTGCAATATTGATTCTTTTAACGATGCTCGTCAGGCTGCAGTACATCACGGATTTCCTCATTTTATACTAGATATTAGAGAAGAATTTGGCGATTTTGTAATTGAGAATTTTGTTGACGAATATATTGCTGGAAGAACTCCAAACCCATGTGTAATGTGCAATACGCATATTAAATGGCGTGCATTACTAAAAAGGGCCGATGCATTAGATTGCGAATTTATTGCTACTGGTCACTATGCAGAAATCAATAAACATACCAACAACCGATATTATATTAGCAAGGGTTTAGATGAAACCAAAGACCAGAGTTATGTTTTATGGGGATTGCAACAAGATTTATTAAGTAGAACAATGTTGCCTCTTGGCGGTTATCGTAAATCTGCAATTCGTCAAATGGCAATCGACATGGGATACCCTGAACTTGCCAAAAAAAGTGAGAGCTATGAAATTTGTTTTGTTCCCGATAATGATTACCGTGGTTTCTTAAAACGAAATGTAGATGGATTAGAAGAAAGAGTCAATGGCGGCTGGTTTGTAGATAAAACAGGTAAAAAATTGGGGCAACATAAAGGTTATCCGTTTTATACAATCGGACAAAGAAAGGGACTTGAAATTGCAATGGGTAGACCAATATATGTTACTTCTATTGATCCAGATACCAATACAGTTGTTTTAGGAGATGAAGTTGACTTGGAACAAAATGATATGCTTATTGGCAAATTAAATTGGATTAAGTATGATGGAATTTCTGAGGGCATGGAAGCTAGTACCAAAATTCGATACAAAGACCAAGGTGCTTTAAGTAATTTATACACTGCTGATAATGGCATTCGTGCGAGGTTTTACGAAAATGTAAAAGGAATTGCTCCTGGACAAAGCGCTGTGTTTTATGAAGGCAACGATGTAATAGGCGGTGGTATTATTCAGAGAGGAGAATTGATACTAAGTTAATTTTTATACAAAGCCGCAAACATAGTATCAGCCTTATTATCATAACCCTTAAAGGTTTGTTGTTGAACTAATTTGAGGGAAGTTGTAGATTCAATAAAAGCAGTCATTGCTTCATTTTCTTTTTCAAATGCTGAGCAAGTAATATACAAGAGATATCCTCCTTTTTTTAAAGCAGGAATTGTATTTGTTACTATTGTTTGTTG
>JBKJQV010000027.1:0-4908 GCA_046593815.1 Sediminibacterium sp.
CTGTGCGCCCATTTCTATACCAGCAGCAATTACAATACTTTGGTTATTGGTAAGGGGTTTAAATCCTTGCATTTGTAGATTAATGGTTTGGGATTCTTGTATTTGTTTAGTAGGCTGCCAAGTGGTGTAAGCAAGATTGGTAAAGTTATTGGCTTGATTAGGCGGATTAAAGCCCATTGCACCATATTCCAAATCATCTACTACACCAATAGAAAATACTAGCCTGTAAACAGGTTGAGGCCATGGCAGGTTAAGGTTTACGCCAGGTATAAAAGCAGGCAGTTCAACACTCACAGAACCATCCTCTCTATTAAGCAATGGATGAAAAGAATGCCTGATAATAGCATCAAAGCTGGTGTTTTTGTTGAGGGAGAACCCATCAAGCAAATAGCGGTACTGGGATAAATAAACAGCCCTTTCTCCCCGTTTATGGGAAACATCTTGCAGTTGTATTTTTTTAAAGATGGAAGTAATGTCACTGGTAAAATTATAATCGGCTAAATGAATAATAGGGTTTATAGCACCACGAATGCTTTTACTCATTTTAGCGCAGCCACCAAATTCACTGTTGTTTTGGCGGGTGAGGGCGAATTTGGGCGATCTTTTTATTTTGTCCTTTTTCGCTCCTCCTTTGGTGCGAATAATTATTTTATCGCTCCCTAGCATTTTATAAGCTGAGATGTTACCCATACTGCCAATAAAACCCATATTTCCGTTCATTGAGGCCATAGACTTAAAATTTTGGTACTAGAAAAAGAATATTTGCTTTGATATCAAATGTAAGATAAAACAAAGATAAACCAAATTAAAAACATAGTTAAACCGTAGATAAGTCATACCTAATAGGTACGGCTTATATATGGCTTATATACGGCTTATATATGGCTTATCTATGGATTATCCTAGTGAAAAATGCAAATAAAAGCCTTACTTTATATGTAAATCACCTAGAAAAATTGTATTTGATTAAATTGTATATTAGTAGCTATTTTGCACTGTATCTTCTAAAAAAAAGTATAAAATGAGAAATTTAATTTGCACACTTTTAATTGCAATTTGTATATGCTCTTGCAATCAATTGCCAAAAACAGTTGAGAATACTTCTACAACAACCCTCAAAGACTCAAACTATGTAGTAAAAACAGGAGGTTGTAAAATGATAAAAGTAGATGGCAAGTACAATGTTTGGACTAAAAAAATTGGTGATGGAAAAATAAAAGTATTGCTATTACATGGCGGACCAGGTTTTACTCATGACTACTTTGAATGTTTTGAAGATTTTTTACCAAAAGAAGGCATTGAGTTTTATTATTATGATCAATTGGGCTGCGGTAACTCCGATATTCCAACTGATACTACGCTTTGGAATATTAAACGTTTTGTAGAAGAGGTAGAACAAGTAAGAAAAGGACTTGGGCTCGATAATTTTTATTTGTATGGCCAGTCATGGGGTGGAATGTTGGCAATGGAATATTTACAGAAATACCAAAGCCATGTAAAAGCAGCTGTAATTTCTAATATGACTGCTAGCAGTAAAAGTTATGTAACATATACTGCAAAGTTAAAACAGCAAATTCTTTCACCACAAGATATTGCAACTTATGATTCATTGGATAAACTTAAAGCCTATAATAGCCCTGAATTTCAAAACTTAATGATGAGTAAATTATACACTCAGTGCGTTTGCAGAATACCACTTGAAAGCTGGCCCGAACCACTAATGAGGGCATTTAAAAAAGCCAATCAAGCTATTTATATTCAAATGCAAGGTGTTGATGAGTTTCATGTAACAGGAAATTTTAAAGATTGGGATATGTGGGATAGACTACCCAATATTAAAGTACCAACACTATTAATTGGCGGCATGTTCGATGAAATGAATCCAGATGATATTAAGAAAGAAGGAAAACTTATTCCAAACAGTCGAACTTATATTTGTCCAAACGGAAGTCACCTTGCAATGTATGACGATCAACAAAATTACTTTATCAATCTTATAGCTTTTTTAAAAGATGTTGATGGAAATAAATTTATGGCAGACAAAAAATAATGAATGTTAACAATTGCATTACAAATGATATCAGTAATGGCTTAATTAAAAAGTTACAAACAGCTTAATACTTTATTCTAATCACTCACTTATTTTTAGTTGGCACGGATTTTGTAAAGTTATAATTACAATACTAATTATGTGATTTGTGTAATTTAAAGTATCATTCATGTAATAAACAGAAAGTTATTTTAAAACATCTTTGCCCACTTTAAAAAAAGAAACAAAAAATGCAAAACAAAAAAATCAACTTAAAATTACTATTAGCTATAACGCTTATAGGATTTACAACAATTGTAACGGCACAAGTAAATGGTTATAAAACAGGTATTGGTTTGCGAGGTGGTTTTACATCTGGTTTAACCATTAAACATTTTGTTACAAAAACTGCCGCAGTTGAAGGAATAATTGGTACACGCTATAATGGATTGTCTTTAACAGGATTGTACGAGTGGCATACTGGAAAAGCATTAGAAACATCTGGACTTGCTTTTGAATATGGTTTTGGTGCAAGAGTTGGATTCTATAATGGTAAATATTATCAAGAAAGAAATAATAATTTTTATTACCCCGATAGAAACTATTCAGTTATTAGTTTAGTAGGAATTGTAGGTTTGGAGTATAAATTTAAAGGAGCACCTTTTACACTGGGCTTCGATGTTTTACCTTATATAGATTTATCATATCAAAGCAATAATTACTTTGATGGAAGTGTAGCTTTACGTTATACTTTTTAAAAATATATAATTAGAAACATCTAAAAATTAAAATATTATCCAAATATGGATTGTTAGAATTATTTTTCTTTCAAAATAAGTATCTTAGTGGTACTAATGCAAATAAAAGCGGTTAAATATTATATTCTTACCCTTTTATTTGCATTTTTAGTTTTAACCTCTTTCGAACAAGAAACACGGTTAAGTGATCAGCAAAAATTGGCTCTAACCTACTTAGATAGCTTTTTTAATTTGCCTCAAAGTGCCCACTGGCAAAACATCAGCCCCTCTCTTTTAATAAAGAATATCAGAAAAAACATTACTTATCCGAATAATGTTTACAGTGGTTCTAATACGAATTTCTGTGGTTATGCTGCTTTAAGTTTTACTTGTATTAAAACATATCCATTACGATATACAAAGTTTTTAATTGAGCTTTATAGTAAAGGAGAAGCTAGTTTTAGAGACGTACAATTTAATCCATCTTATAATGTTAAACAGGCTGCCGGATTATTAAAATTTAAAGGAGCTTTAGACATTAATCACGCAGACCAGTTATGGTTCATGACACTTGCGGATCATTTTAAAGGGTATTTAAATATTTTTAATAGAGATTATAGGCCAGGTGGTGAAGACAAACTTTGGCCTGCAACAAACTTTGCAAAGTTTAATAGAATGTTACGACAAATTTGCAATTACGAAACGCATTCTGTTGGTACAGATTTAATTAGACCATACTCAAATGATATTGTAAGTTTTCTTAACGAGAAATTAGCCAATAACCATCAAGTATTTTTATTCCTGAATAATGCTATTCTACACAATAGCAAGCATACTAAAGTGAAGTATAGAATTCCAACTCATTATGTTGTATTATTTGGCATTACAACGCATGATGATATGGTTATTTTTGATTATTGGGATTATGGTTTTAGAACTCGAAGAGAAATGCCAAACAGTGTTTTTAAGGATATTGTATTTGGTGCTACTTGGTGTAAAAAACAAACCGAAGAATGAAAGTATTTTTAAGTAATTCATGTTTCTTTTTGCTACTGATGCTATCATCTTGTGCTACTTCTTTGCCCAAACATTTTGCTATAAATTATTATAAAACCAATGAACAAGCTATAGTTAAAATAGAAAAATTATACAACGAAATATACAAGGTTAAACCAATTGTAGCTGAGTTTACAGATAATACTTTTAGTTATGTTTCAATTGAAATGAAGTCCGATAGTGTTCGATATATTTATGAATTTAATTTGAATGATAATAGATTGCAAGACACGCTTAAAAAATTTGGTTACAATTCTTTGGCAGTAACTTCATTAATGCGAGATATGAAATCCTTAAAATGCACATGGATTAATACCTTAGATTATTATATTGATGAAAAAAAACAAAGTTTAGTATTTATGTCTATCCGCCCTAAAGCCTTTGATGCATTATTTTCAAATAAAAAATATTATGCACTAGCTTTTTATAAACAACCCCAATATTATGATTCCGAAGGAAGACTACTAGATAAAAGAAATCGAAAGCGCTTAAGGATTGTAAACAATGAAATATTTTGGAGAATAAATGATCGTGTTTGTTATACGGTTATGGATCATTTTAGATAATTCAGTCCTATCATTTTTTAAGTTTGCAAAAGAAAGTGTATTAACTAACACCTGTTAGTATTATTTATTATATTTGCACCTCAAACCATCAAACATGTCGAGCAAAATCGTTTATATAGTATCAGCCGTAAGAACCCCAATTGGTAGTTTTGGAGGTAGTTTAAAAGACTTTTCTGCGCCCCAACTAGGTGCTATTGCTATTAAGGGCGCTGTTGCTAAAGCAGGCATCGATCCGAAACTTATAAATGAAGTGTTGATGGGCTGTGTAATACAAGCCAATACCGGTCAAGCTCCTGCTCGTCAGGCTGCTAAGTTTGCTGGCTTACCCGATCAGGTAATTGCTACCACAGTTAATAAAGTTTGTGCCAGCGGAATGAAAGCTATTGCACAAGGTGCTCAAGCAATTTTACTGGGCGATGCTGATATTGTAGTTGCTGGCGGAATGGAAAGCATGAGCAATGCTCCGCACCTTGCTGCCGGAATTCGTGGAGGAGTGAAGATGGGCTCTACGGAACTCGTC
>JBKJQV010000184.1:0-10991 GCA_046593815.1 Sediminibacterium sp.
AAATAATAAGCCCCAGCAAGGAGAGTGATATCACTCTCCTTGCTGGGGCTTATTATTTTGCAGATATCTTGGTTTCAAAATTTGCTTGAACTTACCAAAACACAGTTGTCAACAAAAATTAATGATGCTGGGTTTTCTGTGGCTACAGACCTAGGAAAATCTACTAGCACTGGTCAAGTTTTACGCTTATCTAAAAGAGGGGGGTTAACATTAGGTTCTGAATTTCAGTTGCATTTTTTTAAAGCCCCAACAGTGGAAGAAAAATTTGCACCAGAGGAAATTTCGGGAAAAATCAGAAAAGCTTTTGACAGACTCAATCTCAATCATCTAAAGTTTGAGTTTGCAGTTACCAATACTAATGATGATTATGAAATGATGTCGAAAGGATATGAAAGAGAATTTTGGGATACCATTAATAATAAACGTGGATATTATGTAATTCTACCTGAAAATACAGATATAGAATCTTTGCCTTCTTTAGAAAAACTGATTATTATTGTTCCAAATATTCAAAAGCAAGTTTGGCAATCACTTCGCTGGATCATACTTGGTTCAGTAGCATTTATGATCATCATCATTGCAGCATTTTACGTTACTGTAAAATCTTTGTTGAATCAAAGAAAACTCAGTCAGATTAAAAGCGATTTTATTAATAATATGACGCACGAGTTTAAAACTCCTTTGGCAACTATTTCGTTAGCAGTTGATGCTTTAAATAATGAAAAAGTACAGCATAATGAAGAGAAGTCCACCTATTTTAGGAATATCATTAAAGAAGAAAATATTCGAATGAATAAGCACGTAGAAACCATACTGCAAGCTGCTTTCATGGAAAAACAAGAATTAAAATTAAACCTTACCTCAATTTCTATTCATGAAATGATTGAGAAAGTGATGGATAATTATAAACTACAATTACAAAATAAAAATGCAACTGTTCAATTATTATTGAATGCAAAAAATCATTTTATTAATGGCGATGAGGTTCATTTTTCTAATTTAATTTCTAATTTAGTAGACAACGCAATAAAGTATTCTAAAGATCAATTAACAATTAAAATATCTACTCATAGCACAAGAAACTATTTAGTCATTAGAATTGATGATGATGGCATTGGTATGAGTAAAGAAAGTGTAAAACGAATTTTCGAAAAATTTTATAGAGCACATACTGGAAATTTACACAACGTTAAAGGCTTTGGCTTAGGAATGAGTTATGTTAAAACAGTAATTGATGCACATAAAGGGAAAATTAAAGTAGAAAGTATTTTAGGAAAAGGAACCACTTTTACTATTGAAGTTCCAAATCAAGCTCCCATCTCCATAGCTTAAAAACCTGAAATTATTATTAAGTGCATATTGATAAATTCTTTTCCAATCATCTCCAATTAAAGCAGCAACCAATAATAATAAAGTGGATTGTGGTTGATGAAAATTGGTGATCAAGCCCTTCATGATTTTAAACTCGTATCCAGGAGCTATAATAATTTGAGTTTTTGTAACAAACTTTTCTAAATTGTTTATTTGCATCCAATTTAATAGAGATATTAAAGCAATATTTGTTGAAATATTATTGGAATCTATTTCATAAGGATCCCATTGTAAAACAGTAAATTGATCTATTGATAAATTAGGGTTTAAATATGTTTTAACACCAAGCCAATAAAGGCTTTCAATAGTTCTTAATGATGTAGTTCCAACAGCAACTATGCCATCATTTAATTTAGTTAAAATAAGTTCAATTACTTTCTTTGAAACATCAATATACTCTGCATGCATTTCATGTCCATCCATTGTAGCAGATTTAACTGGCTTAAAAGTTCCTGCCCCAACATGTAAGGTTACGTAGGCTGTTTCAATATTTTTTTTAGTGAGATCCTTAAAAACAATTTCAGTAAAATGTAATCCTGCAGTAGGAGCTGCAACTGATCCATCATACTTTGCATAAATGGTCTGGTATCTTTCTTTATCTGAGTCTTCTGAAGATCTGTTTAAATAAGGTGGTAAAGGAATTACTCCAGCAATATGTAACAACTCTGCAAAGCATATAGTATCATCATTCCAACTTAATTCAATTATAAAAGCCTCCGTTTGTTGTTTAATTTTTTTTGCTTCAATTAAAATTTGCTGACCATTATTATTGGTAGTACAACTTATTTTTTCTTCTTTCCATTTCTTCGCACCTCCTACCAAACACTTCCACCAAACTTTCCCTTTCTGTAACATTGCTGTTGTAATATCAGGATATTGGTCATCTGGTTCGAGACAAAATATTTCTATTGTTCCACCTGTTGATTTTTTAAATAGTAATCTGGCCTCTACCACTTTAGTATTATTAAAAATCAATAAACTTTTGGCTGGTATTTGCGCTGCAAGATTGCGATATGTATGTTCTGTTATATCTCCTTCTTTATAAACTAAAAGCTTGCTCATATCACGCTCTGCCAAAGGATATTTTGCAATGCTTTTTTCTGGTAAATCGTACCAAAAATCGCTAATTGCTAAGGTTGATGGATGCTTCATGGTTGATATTATTGATTTTTATTGGTTATCCACAGCAATTCACAGGTTATACAGTATCAGTTTTGGTGTTTTTCATGGAAACTGATACTGCAATTGAATCATAGACTATTGATAATCTGTGGATAAATACAACCTCCCTAAATAGGTGATAAAAGTGGGAAAAAGTGTTAATTTGTGTCAACAAGTGGTAAACTTGAATTTATTTATACACTTATGAACGGATTTCACGGAGAATATGAAGCAACGGTTGACGCAAAAGGGCGTTTTCTACTTCCGGGTGGACTGAAAAAACAGTTACCAGAAGGAGAGGGCCGCTTTATACTTAGCCGTGGCTTCGAAAAATGTCTCACACTGTATCCGCTTAAAAGCTGGGAATTAATAATTGCCAAAATTAGTCAGTTAAATGATTTCGATCCAAAAGTACGAGAATTCAGGCGTCAGTTTTTAGGAGGTGCAACAGAAATTGAATTAGATGGAGCAGGAAGGATGTTGTTACCTGCTTCATTAAAAGAGTTTGCAGGATTAACAAAAGACATCGTTTTGGCAGCCGCATTAGATCGATTTGAAATTTGGGATTCAAGTAAGTATAAACAGCTCTTTGAAAATTTTTCATCAGAAGCTTTCAGTACTCTCGCAAAAGAGGTAATGACAGACAAAAAGGAGAACCAATAAAATGGATATCATAAGCGATTATCATATCCCTGTTCTTTTTAAGGAAACTTTAGACGGATTGAATATTCAACCAAATGGAGTATATGTTGATTGCACTTTCGGTGGTGGTGGACATAGTGCTGGAATATTAAAAATGCTTAATAAAAATGGTAAGCTAATAGTATTTGATCAGGATGTAGATGCACAGCAGAATGTTCCCAACGACGATAGAATAATATCCATTCCTCAAAACTTTCGCCATTTGCAACGGTTTTTAAGATTGCATTCAATTACAGCTGTAGATGGTATTTTGGCAGATTTGGGAGTAAGCAGTCACCAGTTCGATGAAGGTGAACGAGGCTTTTCTATTCGCTTTGCGGGCCCGATGGATATGAGAATGGATCAACGTCAAGAAATTACTGCTGCAATAATTATTAAAACTTACACTGAACAACAATTACATAAAATATTTGAACAATTCGGAGAAGTTACCAATTCAAAAACGTTAGCAAAACATATTGTACATCAAAGAAGTCATTTCCCATATACAACAATAGAACAGTTTAAAGCTTTGATAAGTCCGGTTGTAAAAGGTAATCCTAATAAATACTTAGCGCAGGTTTTTCAAGCATTGAGAATGGAAGTAAATGATGAAATGGGTGCTTTGAAAGATTTGTTGCAACAAATAGCTTCACTCTTAAAGCCATCTGGAAGAGCTGCTATTATTACGTTTCATTCAATTGAAGATAGGATGGTGAAAAATTTTTTTAAACAGGGAAGTTTTGATGAAGTTCCTGATAATCCTTTTGAATCAGTTCCTAAAAACAACCTATTCAAATTAATAAATAAGAAGCCATTAACTGCTTCAGATGAAGAGTTGAAACGAAATGTAAGAAGTAGAAGCGCCAAATTGAGAATAGCAGAACGAGTATAAATTTTTAAAAGAATGTCCGTTACCGAAAATAAAAAAATTACAAAAAATCCCCTTAAAGGATTATTCAATTATGAATGGATTGTAAAGAACATTGCTTTCTTTCTTTTCCTCTCTCTCTTGGCGGTAATATACATAGCAAATGGTCATATGTCGGATAGAACTATTCGTCAGATAAATTCAATTAATTATGATTTAAAAGAATTACAGTATGTATATAAAACTTTGAAAAGTGAAGTGATGTACAAAACTGAAGAAGCACAAATTGTAAAAGCTGCAGCACCATTAGGATTAAAAGTAAGTAAGGATATGCCTCAGAGAATTGAAAATCGAAAATAAAAATGGAAGTAAAACGCGATATATTATGGAGAGTGTACCTCAGTTATATACTGGTGGTAATCGCTTGTATCGCCATTTTTGGAAAAGCTATTTACATACAACAATTTGAAGGAGCTAAATGGCGCAGCATGAGTGATAGCTTACATCAGCATATTGCTGAAATTGAAGCTGAACGTGGAACTATATATAGCGAAGATGGTCAAATGCTAAGTACTAGCATTCCTCAGTTTGATATCTATATCGATTTTAGAGTAGCCGCTTTAAGAGAAAAGAATGGTGCAAGATTTAGAGATAATATCGACTCATTAAGTTTTTGCCTTGCTAATTTATTTAAAGATCAAACTGCAACTGAGTACAAAACTATTTTACAGCAAGGTTATAAAGATGTTGATGGATATTTTTTATTAAAAAAGAAAATCTCCTTTAGGGAATATGATGAACTAAGAAGATTTCCTCTTTTTAAACTAGGCAGATATAAAAGTGGACTAATTGCAAATGAAAAAACAATTCGACTAAACCCATATCAAATGCTTGCTTTTAGAACTATTGGTTTGGCAAGGGATTCCAATAAAGTGGGACTAGAAAAGACTTACGATAGTTTATTAAAAGGAAGAAACGGAAAACAAACGGTAAGATCAATTGCTGGTGGAGTAGGAGTTCCGGTAGATGATACTTATATAATTGAACCAGAAACAGGAAAAGATATCGTTAGCACTATCGATGTTTTTATTCAAGACATTACAGAAACTGCCTTGATGAAAATGATGATTAAAAATGACGCTCAACATGGAAGTGCAATTGTAATGGAAACGAAAACTGGCAAAATAAAAGCAATAGCAAATCTTGGAAAAAGAAGTGAAGGTGTATACTGGGAAAATTTAAATTATGCAATTAGTCCTAGTGAACCAGGTTCTACTTTTAAGTTAGCAACTTTAATGGCTTTATTGGAGCATAAAAAAGTAGCACTTAATCAGATAGTGACTTTAGAAAATGGCGCTTGGCGAATAGCTGGACAAACTGTGTATGACTCAGAAGTTCACAAAGAAAATGAAGTAACTGTAAAACATGCTTTTGAATTGAGCTCAAATGTTGCAATGGCAAAAATGGCGGTTGCTAATTATTCAAACAACCCGCAATTATTCTTAAAATTTTTACAAAAAATAAGAATGGATACAGTAACTGGTATTGATTTAATTGGGGAAGGCAAACCAGTTATTTATAAGCCAGGAGGAAAATATTGGGGTCCCACTACTTTACCTTGGATGGCATTCGGATATAATCTTTCTATAAGCCCATTACAAACTGCAATGTTGTATAACTCTATTGCGAATAATGGAACAATGTTAAAGCCCTATTTAGTAAGTAGTGTAAAAGAAGAAGGAATACTATTAAAAGAATTTCATCCTAAAGTGCTCGAGCAAAAAGTTTGTAGTGATGCTACACTTATTCAAGTGAAAGCTTGTTTAGAAGGGGTTTGTACAAATGGTACGGCAAGAGAATTATTTAAAGATGCATCTTATAAGGTTGCTGGAAAAACTGGAACAGCACTGGTTGCAGATGGTAATAAAGGATATGCAAGTAAAATTTATCAATCCTCTTTTGCTGGTTATTTTCCGGCTGATAATCCACAATATACATGTGTTGTAGTGATAGTAAATAAAGCTTTTGCTCCTGTTTTTTATGGAGCAGCTGTTGCTGGTCCGGTTTTTAAAGAAATAGCAGATCGTTTGTATAGCACCTATTTGAGGGGTTCCAAAACTAATATAGTGAGTAATAAAAAACTGGACAGTATTTCCTACCAATATAATGGCTACAAATCTGATATCACCTATTTAACTGAACAGTTAAAAATAAATTATAAAGATTCTACTGGAAGAGCAGACCAATGGAGTAGTATACAAAATACAAGTGCATCTATAGTGCTTCAGAAAAAACCACTCGACGACAAGTTGATGCCTTTATTAAAAGGACTTGGATTAAAAGATGCTGTTTATCTATGTGAGGGAATGGGACTTCAAGTAAATATTAAAGGCAAAGGAAGAGTGGCCGAACAATCTATTTTACCAGGGCAATATTTTGCTAAAGGACAACCAATTTTTTTATCGCTGAATTGATTTTAATATAATGATGAAAACAATACAAGAGCTAACAAAAAACCTAACTATCAAGCAATCCATTGGAGATTTACTTGCTACGGTTACAGCTATTGAAATTGATTCTCGCAAAATTAGTAATGGCTCAATGTTTATTGCAATCAATGGCATACTATCGGATGGCCATCTCTTTATTACAAAAGCAATTAACTCAGGAGCTAAAGCAATTGTATGTGAAAAATTGCCAACTGATTTAATTAAGGAGGTAACTTATATAGTAGTTAATAATACACAAGAAGCTACTGCATTAATTGCTACAGTTTTTTATAGTAATCCTTCAGCTAAATTAAAATTAATAGGTGTAACAGGAACGAATGGTAAAACTACTATAGCTACAGTATTATTTAAATTGTTTCGTCACTTAGGATATCGTTGTGGATTGATTAGTACTGTACAAAATCAAATTGACGATCAAATTATTCCTGCTACACACACAACCCCAGACGCAATTAGTTTAAATGCATTATTGCAATTAATGTTAGATAAAGGTTGTACCCATGTTTTTATGGAATGTAGTAGTCACGCAATTCACCAACATCGAATTACTGGATTAACATTTACAGGTGCTTTATTTAGTAATATAACACATGATCATTTAGATTACCATAAAACATTTGATGAATATATTAGGGTTAAGAAAAGTTTTTTTGATCATCTGCCTTCATCAGCATTCGCTATTTCAAATGCAGATGATAAAAGAGGCGAGATTATGTTGCAAAATTCTAAAGCTTCAAAATACCTGTATAGTTTAAAAACCTTAGCTGCTTTCAAAGGAAAGATATTAGAAAACTTGTTAACCGGATTGGTAATGACGGTGAACGATAAAGAAGTGCACTTTAGATTAATTGGTGAATTTAATGCCTATAATTTATTAGCTGTTTATGGTGCTGCTATTTGTTTGGGAGAAGAAAGTGATATTGTTTTAACTGCTTTAAGTCTGTTAAGTGGAGCTGAAGGGAGATTTGATTATAGCATCAGTCAAAATAAAGTAATTGGCATAATCGATTATGCGCATACTCCAGATGCATTAGAAAATGTATTAACTACTATTAAAAAATTACGCAAAGGGCATGAGCAAATAATAACGGTTGTTGGATGTGGTGGTGATAGAGACAAAACTAAACGTCCTTTAATGGCACAAGCTGCTTGCGACTTAAGTGATCGTGTAATTCTTACAAGTGATAATCCAAGAACAGAAGATCCAGAACAAATCTTAAGGGATATGGAAATTGGATTGTCGAGTTCGGCTAAAAGAAAATACTTAACTGTTATTGATAGAAGAGAAGCAATTAATGCAGCTGTTGAATTTGCAAAACCAGAAGATATTGTTTTGATTGCTGGTAAAGGTCATGAGAAGTATCAGGATATTAATGGAGTGAAGCATCCGTTTGATGATAAATTGATTTTACAAAAAGCATTTGAAAAAAAATAATTTATGTTATATCAATTATTTAATTGGCTAAAACAACATTTCGATATTCCTGGAGCAGGCCTATTTCAATTCCTCACTTTTAGAATTGCAATGGCAATATTATTATCATTGGTTATTGCAACAGTATATGGAAAAAGAATTATCCTTTTCTTGCAAAAGAAGCAAATTGGGGAATCGGTTCGTGAATTAGGTTTACAAGGAGAACAACAGAAAAAAGGAACCCCAACTATGGGCGGAATTATTATCCTTTTAAGTATTCTAATACCAACTTTATTATTTGCAAATTTAGATAAAGTATATATCCGTTTGATGATATTGTGTACTGTTTGGTTGGGTATAATTGGTTTTGTAGATGACCTGTTAAAAATCAGGGCTAGAAGATCAGCATTACAAAGTGGACAATCTTATAAAAAGAAAGACAGCGACGGTTTAGCTGGTTTATCTAAGATCATTGGTCAAGTTGGTTTAGGAATTATTGTTGGTGTTACACTTTATTTTAGCAACGCAGTAACTGTTGAAAGAGAAATTATCGGTTCAGAACGAAAAATAAATTTTCTGCAAAAAGGAGAGCGGTTTGCAAAAGATACTAATATAATTATTCGTCAAATGGACGGAGTTGAAAGAAGTTTCGTAAAAGTAAAAACTCCTATTACAACTATTCCATTTATTAAAAACCATGAGTTTAATTACAGTAAATTAATTAGTTGGATAGGTGAAGGAGCTGAAAAGTATACATGGATAGTTTATATTTTAATTGTTACACTTATTATAACTGCAGTAAGTAATGGTGCTAATTTAACGGATGGCCTTGATGGATTAGCAGCAGGGGTAAGTGCTATTATTGGCGCTGGTTTGTTGGTTTTTATATATGTAAGTGGTAACTACAAGTTTGCAGACTATCTCAATATCATGTATATCCCAAATTTGGGAGAGCTATCTATTTTTGTAGGAGCATTTGTAGGAGCGTGCATCGGCTTTCTTTGGTACAATGCTTACCCAGCGCAGGTATTTATGGGAGATACGGGAAGCCTTGCATTAGGAGGTATTATTGCATCTCTTGCAATTATTGTACGTAAAGAATGGCTAATTCCTATTTTTTGTAGTGTGTTTTTAGTAGAGAACTTAAGTGTAATGCTTCAAGTAGGATATTTTAAATACACAAAGAAAAAATACGGTGAAGGGAGAAGAATATTTCTGATGAGCCCCTTACATCACCATTATCAAAAGAAAGGATTTCATGAAAGCAAGATCGCAGTTCGTTTTTGGATTGTAACTGTATTGTGTGTTGTAATGTCGATCATCACCTTAAAAATTAGATAAGTATTAATGAGTATAAAATTGATCATATTAGGAGGTGGCGAAAGTGGAGTAGGTGCTGCTTTATTGGCTAAGCAGCATGGATATGATGTATTCTTAAGTGATGGTGGTAAACTAAAAGAAATTTATAAAAAAGAATTGCAAAATAGTGGAATTGAATTTGAAGAAGGAATGCATTCTACTCAAAAAATATTAACGGCCGATGAAATTGTAAAAAGTCCAGGTATTCCTGAAAAAAATGAATTGATTAAATCTATTCGTTTAAAAGGCATATCAGTTATTAGCGAAATAGAGTTGGCGTATAGGTTTAAAGGAAATAGCAAAATAATTGCAATTACAGGTAGTAACGGCAAAAGCACAACAACAGCTTTAATTCATCATATCTGTGAAACAGCAGGATTGAGTTGCGCTTTAGTCGGAAATATTGGGTATTCATTTGCCAAGCAAATTGCAGAAGATCCTAAAGAATGGTATGTAGTTGAAATAAGTTCATTTCAATTAGACGATATAAAAACATTCAAACCAGATGTTGCCATTCTGCTAAATATCACTGAAGATCATTTAGATCGATACGAATACAAATTTGAAAATTATATTAATAGCAAGTTTCGAATTATTGAAAACCAAACCAATGCCGATTATTTTATCTATTGCGATGATGATGAAATAATTACTCAAAAACTCCCATTACTAACCATTCATACTAACCCACTACCATTCTCTATGAAACACGAAGTAAAAAAAGGCAGCTACATCAAGGGCGACCAGATGATGCTAAGAATCCAAGAAGAAAGAGTCAGCATGAGTATTTATGACTTTGCTCTTAAAGGAAAGCACAATCAGTACAACACCATGGCTGCAGGTATTGCTGCTGCAACCATCGGTATCCGAAAGGAAAAAATTAGAGAAGCAGTAAATAATTTTCATAACCTAGAGCACAGAATGGAATTTGTTGCTATGGTTCGAGGAATTGAATTTATTAACGACAGTAAAGCAACCAATGTTAATAGCACATGGTATGCTTTAGAGAGTATGAATAAGCCTACAGTGCTTATTATGGGTGGAACTGATAAAGGGAATGACTATTCTTTAATTACTGAATTGGTAAAAGAAAAAGTTAAGGCAATTATTTGTATGGGTGTGGATAATAAAAAAATTATCGACACTTTTAAAGATATTGTTCCTATTATTATTGAAACCGATAATGCAAAAAAAGCTGTAAATGCCGCTTTTCGATCTGCTAAGAAAGATGAAATTGTATTATTAAGTCCAGCTTGCGCCAGCTTTGATTTATTTAAAAATTATGAAGATAGAGGTAAGCAATTTAAAGAGGCAGTAAAGGAATTATAAATTATAACTAAAATGCCTGAATTAAACGATACCCTTTTTTCACAAATTCCTACTGTGGAAGGCATGAGAAGTCAACTTATTGACAGAACTCGTGGTGATAAGTATATATGGGGCATAGTAGTAGTATTATCGTTGGTATCTATTTTGGTAGTATATAGTGCAACAGGGTCGCTTGCATATAAAATGTATAAAGGGAATGCCAATATCTATTTGTTCAAACAACTTTCTTTTACATTAATTGGGATGTTGGTTATTTATTTTTTGCACAGAGTAAATTATTCTTTCTTTTCTAAAG
>JBKJQV010000255.1:0-5817 GCA_046593815.1 Sediminibacterium sp.
CAATAATAAAACAATTAATTGCTTCATCGTACTTATGATCATTAAACAAAAGAAACCCATAATAATAATTTGCATCAATAAAATTAGGATCATTGGGAAGTTGACGTATACTATTAAATAAAGGCTTTGCTTTATCAAATTGTTGACCAACAAAATATGAATACGCCTGATGGAACTTCATTTCAGCTATCTGCCGATTATTTAAATTGGCAATATTTGTTTTATCAAAGTATTGTAAAGCATTTCCATAATCCTTTTTTTGGTAATAATATTCACCTAAGTAATAAGCAGTTAATTGTGTATGAGCAACATCAAGTTCTAATTCAATAAAAGATTGTGCCAATGATACTACTGATTCATCATTTAATTGTAACCCGCAAATAATATAATAATATTTACACTCAACAAGTACTTGAACTGGTAGATTGCTATTTTTAATTCCATTAATATAAAATGATTTAAATAATGGATAAGCAAGACTGTATTGATCTTGTTGATACAACAATTTAGCTTGTTTAAACGATGCATCTGGCTCAATCAATGTTTGTGTTAATTGCGCTTTTAGCGAAATAGAGCAAATTAAAAAAACAAATCCTAGAGATAAATAGCCGATTTTGTTCATAGTAAAAGTTGAATTTCAATGCATCATAAAGATACTAGTACAGTTTTGTAACAGATTGTTAAGCATGAAGATGTGGAAAAACAAGAGAAGGTCGTAAGTTTGTCAACAAATTGCTATAATGTATGAACATTTAACTACAGTAAGGGTTAGATACGCAGAAACCGACCAAATGGATATTGTGTACTATGGTAATTATGCTCAATATTTTGAAGTTGGAAGGGCTGAATGTATAAGGGCTTTAGGATTTACTTATAAAAAGATGGAAGAAATGGGAGTTCGAATGCCAGTGGTACATATGGAGGCCGATTTTTTGCGACCTGCTCATTATGATGATTTAATTACTATTAAAACTGTTTTAAAAGAAATGCCATTAAAACATGAAATTAGTTTTCACCATGAAGTATACAATGAAAGAAAAAAAATATTGACTAAAGGTAAAGTGACATTGTTTTTTATTGATATTAAAACCGGAAAATGGATTGGAATGCCAGACAATTTAAAAATGGCCTTATCTGTGTTCTTTTAATGACATATAATTTATGATAAACGAACAAATAAGTAAAGTTTTCGCAGCTATTATCACCATTGGTGATGAATTATTGATTGGTCAAGTTGTAGACACCAATAGCAGTTGGATTGCTCAAGAACTTAATAAAATTGGCGTATTAGTAAAGCATAGAATTGCCGTTGGAGATGTTTGGGATGATATATGGAATGCACTTGACGAAGAAATAAAAAAGGCAGAAATTGTAATTATAACTGGAGGATTAGGTCCTACTGCCGACGACATTACTAAACCTTTACTGTGTAAATATTTTAATGGACAAATGGTAGTTCATCAACCAACGCTAGATCATGTAACTCATATATTTGAGCATATACTAAAGCGCCCAATGATTGAAAGAAATGCAAAACAGGCAGAAGTTCCAGACAATTGCATTGTGTTAAAAAATGAAAAAGGAACTGCACCTGGTATGCTTTTTAAAATGGATAAGAAGATTATTGTTGCATTACCAGGAGTGCCGCATGAAATGAAATGGTTAATGAGTAATCATGTTTTACCAATGATCCCTCAATTGTATAATACAGGTTTTATAGAGCATAAAACACTGCTTACAGCAGGAATTGGAGAATCATTTTTAGCAGAAATAATTAAGAATTTTGAAGAAGAATTACCTACACAAGTTAAATTAGCTTATCTGCCCAATTATGGAATGGTTCGGTTAAGATTATCTAGTTGGGGTATTGACAAATTGATTTTAAAAAAAGAGATCATCAGTTTATTTGAAACATTAAAAGTTCTTGTAAAAGAATATTTAGTTATTGATGAAGATTTACCTATTGAAGTAGCTGTTGGCAAACTTTTAATTGCACGCAAAGAAACTGTTTCAACTGCGGAGAGTTGTACTGGTGGCTATATTGCCCATCTTTTAAGTATTCATCCTGGTTCGTCGGTATTTTATACAGGTTCGGTTGTATCCTATGCCAATATTATAAAAGAAACTATGTTGAATGTTTCTCACACAACTTTAACTACAGTTGGGGCAGTTAGTGAGGAAGCTGTAGTGCAAATGGCTAAAACAGTACGAGAAACTATGGGAACAAATTACTCCATTTCTGTAAGTGGAATTATGGGGCCAGGAGGAGCAACATTGGAGAAATCGGTTGGATTAGTTTGGATTGCAGTAGCTTCTTCCAAAAAAGTAGTAGCAAAATCATTTAATTTTAGATTTGATAGAAGGCGAAATATTGAATTAACGGCCACCAATGCATTGAATATGCTTAGGGCGTTAATTGTGGATAATAGTTGAATAAGTATTTAAGGTTTACAGGTATATTTGTTGATTAGTAGTGTTTTGTGTATGCAAAATGAAACTATTTGTCGGGGTGATCAAAACAATTTTACCCACTAAAAACAGAACAATAGTATGGCAATAGCTGAATTGGTCATGCCTAAATTAGGCGAGAGTATTATGGAAGCAACCATTCTAAAATGGCATAAAAAGGTGGGTGATCATGTGAAGTTAGATGAGACTGTTTTGGATATAGCCACTGATAAGGTTGATAGTGAAGTACCATCTACCGTTGAAGGTACTATTACTGAGCTTTTCTTTAATGTAAACGACGTAGTACCTATTGGTACAGTTATTGCTAAAATTGAAACTATTGCAACTACTGTTTCATCAATTCCAGCTCCTGTTTTTGCTCCTATTCCTCCTGTTGTTACAGCCCCTATTCAAGTTGCTCCAGCGCCAATTCATATTTCTGCTCCTGTTCCAATATTAGCACCTGCACCGGTTCCTGTTTATGAAGTTCCTTATACTCCTTCGGCTCCAGCAATCGAATTAATGTCTAAACCAGCAGGTAATCGTTTTTATTCTCCTTTGGTTTTAAATATTGCTAATAGTGAAGGAGTTGGATTAAGTGAATTGGAAAGAATTCCTGGCACAGGCGGAGATGGAAGGGTTTCTAAGAAAGATATTTTACAATATGTTGCTGATAAAAAAGCAGGTAAAATTCATTCATTACCTATTCAGCAACCAGTTTATGCAGCTCAACTTATTCAAGCACCTATAGCTGTTCCTATTCAAAGTCCATTACCTGTTGCAGTTGAAAATACTCCAATTGTTGAACAACCAACTGTTATTGAATCTCCAATTGAGCCAATAGTTGAAACAAAAGTTGTAGCAGAAACAATTGTTTCGCAAGAGCCTATTTTTGTTGCAGAGGTGCCTACTGTATTTAAGACTGAAGAAATAGTTAAACCTGCTGAAAGATTTGCAGCACCTACACCTCCAACTCGTATAGTTGAAGTGGAATCACCAGCTGCTGTGCTTACACAACATCAACATACCAATTTTCCACTTCAACCCGAACCAATTGTTCAAACAATTACACAAGCTCCAACAGTTGCACCTGCACCAATATATTCGGCAGCTCCATCTACTCCTGTATATTCTTCTCCACCGCCACCAATTCAACAATCTATACCACAAACCAATACCAATGGAAAGATGTCTGAGCCAAGTTCAGTAGTTCTTTCTGGTTTAACCGAAATAGTTGAAATGGATAGAATGCGAAAACTAATAGCCAATCATATGGTGAATAGTGTGCATACTAGTCCGCATGTTACCAGCTTTGCGGAAGCAGACGTAACAAATATGGTTATGTGGAGAGAAAAAGTGAAGCATGAATTTGAACAAAGAGAAGGTACCAAACTTACATTCACCCCAATGTTTATTGAGTGTGTTGTAAAAGCAATGAAAAATTATCCATTGATTAATTGTTCATTGGATGGAGATAAAATTATTATTAAAAAAGACATCAATATAGGAATGGCTACAGCATTGCCTTCTGGCAATTTAATTGTACCAGTTATTAAGGGTGCCGATCAATTAAATATTGTTGGTTTAAGTAAATCTGTTAATGGTTTAGCAGATGCAGCTAGAAACGGCAGACTAAAACCAGAAGATACAACTGGTGGTACATTTACATTAACTAATGTAGGAACTTTTGATAGTTTAATGGGAACTCCAATAATTAATCAACCACAAGTTGCAATCTTAGCGGTTGGTGCGATTAAAAAGCGTGCGGTTGTTATTGAATCAACCACAGGTGATACAATAGGAATAAGACATATGATGTACTTATCATTAAGCTACGATCATCGTATTGTTGATGGAAGCATAGGTGCAAGTTTCTTAACTGCCGTTGCAAAAGAATTTGAACAATGGGATTCTAATAAACAATGGTTTCATTATCTATAAATAATATTTGGTTAAAAAAACAAAGAAACAATTAATAAGAAAAATACTCAATGCTATTTACCCAATTAACAATGTGAAAATTGAAAAAAACAAAAGATATATAGGCGTTTACAATGAATTCTTTTTTAATAATGAACAAGTATATTTTGAACGGAATAGAATTTATGGGGGCATTGGTTATCAAATAAATGGTAGATTAACTATACAAACTGGCGTATTAAAAAACTTTTTAAATGTAGGAACCATGACGGTTTTCCGAAACTTCTACAGACTCAGCATGACATATAAATATTAGGAAACAAAAAACGAAAAAACGGTAGTGCCATAATTACGCACAAAAGAAAATCCATCAAATTTTTTATACGCATTTCGTGGAGTATGTTCTAACACAAAAAAGCCGCCTTGGGCAATCAATTTATTGGCAACAATTATTTTTGGCAATTCATCTATAGCACCCAAGGCATAAGGTGGACCTGCAAAAATAAAATTATATTGTTGTGTACAACTTGCTAAAAAAGCAAACACATCCATCTTTAATAATTGATATTGCTCAATGCCTAAACTATCTGCATTCTTTTTAATAAAAGCATACATAATTGGGTCTTTCTCTACAATGGTTAACTGCTCAGCACCTCTCGATGCTAACTCATAACTTATACATCCTGTACCCCCAAATAAATCAAGGGTTGTAATACCTTCAAAATTTATACGGTTTTGTAAAATATTAAAAAGTCCCTCTTTGGCAATATCAGTAGTAGGGCGCGTATGAGGCATATTGGCTGGAGGATTTATTTTTCTTCCACCCCATTTGCCAGCAACAATTCTCATAAAGTGAGTTTATAAAAAGGTGTAAAGTAGTGAAGTTGATATTCACCTTCAACTGTTTTAAATACACCTATAGACTGCATATTTTCTGTAGTTATTTTTTTAAATAAACTAGATAGTTGTTTATATAACGACAATTCAGTATCAATAAACCCACTCACTTCTAAAGAGACTTCAGGAAGTTCAAAATTGAACTGTTGTACAATTCGCATTAAATAATACAGTACATCTTCTGCAGATTGATATCGATAAGATTGAATTAATTGAAATCGCTCATCCTTCCAAACTGCTATAATAAAATGACTCGTATAAAATTGAATTTTGATGAATGATTGATCAATAATTGGTCTGCGCATTACATCATTCAAAATAGTAGAATATGTATGAGCAGTTTGATAAATAATAAAATGCCTACTCAATAATTCTGTAATTGCTTTTCTAACCCGATATGCATTGATAAATACTTTTGTTGCCAATAATTTTTCGTACTTCACATCATGCCTAGTGGATTCGCCAAAAACTAAACTTAAATAATCTTCAGCAGATGTGGCTGTAAGTAGCTTTTCTGGAATGAGCAAAGCTTCTTCATTATTAAAAAAACAG
>JBKJQV010000388.1:0-17088 GCA_046593815.1 Sediminibacterium sp.
ATTTTCCGGAGGGTCGAGCAAGAGTACGGAGGCGATTCGGTGCCCTAAGTGCAACGGCGTGATGGTGCAGGGGTTCATTATCGACTGGCAAGGGTCAAAGTTTTCTCGCGTCAACAACTGGGTCGAGGGAGCACCGGGTAAGCCCAACTGGTTTGGTACTACTATTCCAGTTCCAGCGGAAAAGTGCATTCCAGTGGGTACGTTCCGCTGTTCGGTGTGTGGTTTTCTGGAGTCATATGCGCACCCGGAATTTGCTGCCAAGTGACCAAGCTTGCAGACCTAAAGCGAGCACGCCGAACTGCGTTCTGGATAACCATAGCATATCTGAACACGAACCGGCAGTCTGACTAAGCACACACTACTACAAATTTGAACAATGTGATAAAGATGTAGGAAACCTTCATAGACTCTGAAGGCGGCTAAAATTCGGTTTACTGCTATGATGGCCGACGGAAGTGTAATCAGCTTATGTGCTACTATCATCTACTATCCGACAGACGTAATTCTATTGAGCTTTAGTTGTTAACTTCATTATTAGTTTTTCAATCCGCTGCGGCTATGGGATTTGAAATAATGAAATACCAGCACAGCAGCAAGCCCTGAACGTTAGCTGTGATTTTATGGAACGACACGATTACTTTAAATATTTTCACGACATAAGCATAGCAGACTATAACCTATTGATTGATAAGGTTACATCGAAATCATTCAAAAAAGGTGAGTTCATTACTGTTCCCGGACAAGTTCAGAAAGAAATCTATTTTGTAAAAAGTGGTTATCAAATGTCCTACTTCGACACTGATAATAAAACTCATGTAATTGCATTTACCTACTATCCAAACCTATGTGCCATTCCTGAATCATTTTCTTTTCAGTTACCTTCAAAATATTTTTTAACCTGTTTAACTGACAGTGAATTAGAATACATCACTTTTGAAGAATTACAAAAGCTATTTGACCGATCACAACAAATTGAACGACTATTCCGAAAAATGACAGAATTTGTTTTGGCAGGTATGATTAATAGACATATTGAATTGCATTCATTTACAATAGAAGAACGATACAAAACATTTTGCCAAAGAAGTCCGCACTTATTGAAATTATTGCCTCATAAATACATTGCTTCCTATTTAGGCATTGACCCCACCAACTTCAGTAAACTTTTTAATAACGTAAAATTCTGATGTTGGTATAGACCAATATTTGTTTCCTTTATGATAGCTAACTTTGTATCAAAAATTTAATATGACACATCATTGGCTTGACAAATCAGAATATCCGTTCACATCAAATTATTTTGACATTAACGGACACAGACTTCATTATATTGATGAGGGACAAGGAGAGATTATTCTTTTTGTTCATGGAACACCTTCTTGGAGTTTTGACTCTCGTAACTTGATAAAAAATCTTAAATCAAATTTTCGTTGTATTGCAATTGACCACATTGGTTTTGGTCTTTCTGACAAGCCTGAAGAATTTGATTACTCAACCCAAAATCACAGTGAGACCCTCGGGGAATTTATTTTGGATAAAAAATTAGAAAATATCACTCTTGTGGTTCACGACTTTGGCGGACCTATTGGGTTGAATTTTGCCATTCAAAATCCTAACAGAATTAAAAGCTTAATCATTCTCAATTCTTGGCTTTGGAGTAGCGAAAATGACCCTGACTATATCAAATTGAAAAAAATATTAAAAAGTCCTTTATTACCATTTTTATATCGTTACATGAACTTTTCACCAAGATTTATTTTACCAAAATCGTTTGGAGATAATAAAATTTCTACTAACACATTAAAGCAATATACCAAACCTTTTGCAGACAAAACACAGAGAAACGGAGCTTTGGCATTTGCAAAATCATTACTAAACGACCAAGATTGGTTTGAGAAACTTTGGAACAAAAGATATACTATTGCTGACAAACCTACCTTATTCATTTGGGGGATGAAAGACCCAGTAATTAAACCTCATAACCTGAATAAATTTCTTTCAGGTTTTTCAAATTCACAGACTATTAAACTTGAGACAAGCGGACATTTCCCTCAAGAAGAACAGCCTGAAAAAGTAGAAAGAGCTATATTTGAGTTCGTGACGGAAAAGAAAAAACACAGCTAACAGCACCTATAAAAAATTAGCAGTTCAGTGGTTGAATGAAGCTTTGTGCTTCGTATCAAGTTTTTTGGTGGCAGAAATAGTTTAGTGCTTCGAAATCGCCAACTTCTTGTAACTGCAAAGCGTTAGCGGTAATACGATAGAAAATCAACAATAACGAAGATGATTGAAGAATTAAAGCGGATTGAAAACTCAATTTTAAAAGTTAATGAGCAACGAATTGCAAACCTAACTAATGACCAAGAATGTGACGAATATTTTGGATTTGACTTTCAAATTAATCAGCTAAAGATAAAGTTTAGAAAGGCGAAAATTACACCTAAAAAAGTTGGGCATTTTGTAACTTTATGGAAAAGGAATTCCGAAAAGCAAACAGTACCATTTAATGTGAATGACAATTTTGATTTCTACGTTATCGTTACTGAACTCGAAAATAAATTCGGTTTTTTCTTTTTCCCAAAACATATTTTGAGCGTATGGAAAATCTTAACTAATAAACAAATAGAAGGAAAAAGAGGTTTTAGAGTTTATTCTGATTGGAATATAGTAGAAAACAAACAAGCTAAAAAAACTCAATCTTGGCAAAAAAAATACTTTATAGACTTGACAAATAACGAACTCAAGAGCATTGAGAAATTTAACTTAATACTGAATGCAAACTAAATACACGCACTAACCGCTAACAGCTAGCAAGCCTAATTGCTGGTTTTTCGGTAAATTCGTGTTCTTCCTTTCGAAAAACTTTATCTTAGGGGAAAGAACTCAGTTCGTTTCGCCGCAACGTTGCCTGCTAGCGAAACGTTAGCGATAATTTTATAAATACAACTATGATAAAAAATATTTTGATACTTATGTTCTTGCTTGTGACGATAAATAGTTACAGTCAGCACACAATTTTTAGACAGCCATCAAGCTATGCCCTTGGTTTTATTGGAAACGACTCCATACAACTCTCATCTGTAAACTACAAATCGTTTCGAATCTATTTTAAGGACAGTTCCTATACTTCCTCTCACCTAGAAAATATAGAACAGGAATTAGATATTGCTTATAGCAAAATACTATCCGTAATAAATATTTCAACTTGCAATAATGGCATGTATTTGCTAGCGGTTGACAGCAAGGAAGAAATGCAAAAAGTAATGGGCTATAAAATTAAAGGTGGTGCTGCAAAAGGACACGACTTAGTATTTTTTGTTTATAACCAAAACATACGCCCACAATTTAAACACGAAATATTTCATCTCATTTCTTATGAAACGTGGGGATTGACAAATTATCGCTTATTAGACGAAGGAGGGGCTACTTATACCGACAATTTTTGCTTCTATGATAATCCAATGTATACTGTAAATGCCTACTATTTCCAGCAGAAAAAATTATTCCCACTTGACAGCTTAATTAACAGTTTTGACAATCAGGCTAAGAAAAGTGATGTAATTGCATACATACAGAGTGCGGGCATATTCAAATATTTATACGAAAAATATGGAGTGGAAAAAATGAAACTCCTTTGGAATGGTGGGTTTGAAAAATTTAAAGAAATCTATGGGTTTTCAATAGAGCAGTTAGAAACAGACTGGTTTAATTTTATCAGGACAATACCTGTTCCTAAAGACTTTGAAATAAATAAATTAAAAGAGGGTTGCGGATAAGAAAAACTACCGCTAACAGCACCTACAAGAAATTGGCTGCTCCGTGGTTAAATGAAGCTTAGTGCTTCGTATCAAGTTTTGCAGTGGCAGACAGTTTTGTGCTTCGAAATAGCAAACTTTTGTAGCTGCAAACCGTTGCCTGCAATTTGTTTAAGAAATTATTAAATAAAAATATCAATCTAAATATGAAAGAATATTTTGTAATCTTACTCAGCCTTAGTCTATTTTCCTGTAACGAAACTAAAAAGCCTAAAGCGGATATTGGTAGTCCAATTAATTATGAATTAGTAACAAACTGGCCTGAACTCGGCAAATATTATAAGCTTAGCCAGCCAACTGGTATTGGCATTGATAATAGTGATCACTTATTTGTTTTTCATAGAACAGGCCGTAAATGGACTGAACCATTTCCAGATTCTCTTATTTCTCAAAATACCATTTTGGAGCTTGATAATGAGTCGGGAAAAATTATTAACTCATGGGGTGCGAACTATTTTATTATGCCTCATGGATTATCAGTTGATAAACAGAATAATATTTGGGTGACTGATGTGGGGCTACATCAAATATTTAAATTCAACCATGAAGGAAAATTACTTTTGAAATTAGGAATTGCAAAAGTGCCTGGAAATGATTCCTTGCATTTCAATTTACCAACTGATATTGCTGTAGCTGATGATGGTGCTTTTTTTGTAAGTGATGGTTATGGAAACAGCAGAGTAGTCAAATTTTCTGCAACTGGAAAATATATCAAAGCATGGGGTACATATGGAAACAAACCTGGACAATTTATTATACCGCATGGCATAACCATCGATAAAAACAATATTATTTATGTTGCTGACAGGCAAAATAACAGAGTGCAACTATTTGACACCGCTGGTAATTATATAAGAGAACTTAAGAATGATATTAGTGTAGAACAACTCCCTTCAATTACCATTGACAATGCAAATCATCTTTTTGCAATTGACTATGATCCGACAAAAAAAGACGACAGTTCGGTAAAGGGTTCAACTATTTTTGAAATTGACTCTTTTTCTCATAGCAAAGATCGATTTGGAGCATTAGCTTCATCTTACAGAACCTCTTGCTGGTTTCATGATATTGCTATTGACAAAAAAGGCAATATATACGTTGGCGACATCATTGGTTTAAAAGTCTTAAAATTTAAATCTAAAAGATCAAATTGAAAAATTGCGATATTACCTTCATGCAAATATGATAAACTTCTGCCAATAAAAGTATTTGCAAAAGCAGGACGAGGCAATGTATTTTGGCTATGCTTTTATTTGTTACCTTGAAGTTCAATAATTTAAAATGAATTTGATAAAAATAGCAACAGTTTCAGAATTGCCAAGTAACAGTTCTAAAATAGTAAATGTAAAAAACACTAAAGTAGCTCTGTTTAATTATAATGGAAAAATTACTGCACTAGGTAATGCTTGCCTTCACAAAGGTGGTCCATTAGGAGTGGGCTGTGTAGCACAAAAATATGATGGCATGTATGTAACCTGCCCATGGCATGGTTGGGAATACAATATTGAAACAGGTAAAGCACCAATGGGCTTTAAAGATCAACAAGCAGTATATGAAATAAAGATTGAAGGTGATGATATTTTCATTAGTGAAGATCCTATTGTGCAAGCTAAAAAAGCCCAACATGATTTATCGGAATTAGATGATTTGATAAAACTAAAATATCAAACTACCCCTACTTCATTAAACATATTGGGAATTTCTACCACCAATATGAATGATGAGCTTTCACGATTCAGTACTTCAGAGTCTGCGTTAGAAAATGCTTTAAAATACGCTACTGAAAAGCATGGAGCTTTAACTAAAATGATAAAAATTCGCGATCTTGAATTCCGTAATTGCGAAGGTTATTATTCTCAACATATGAATGCGTGTACATGGCCTTGCAGTATTACAGAAATGAATCCTAAAGATGGGATGACGCAAGTTTATAGAGACATGGTTTTATGGGCAGATATAGTTTTATTAGCTACACCAATTCGTTGGGGCAATGCTTCTTCCTTATATTATAAAATGGCGGAACGATTAAATACAGTTCAAAACCAAATTACTGTAGCCAATAAAGTTTTAATTAAAAATAAAGTTGCTTCGTTTATTATAACTGGCGGACAAGATAATATTCAAGCAGTTGCCGGGCAATTGATGGTCTTTTTTACCGATTTAGGTTTTAGTTTTCCGCCATTTAGTTTTTTAGGTTGGAGCAGGGGTTGGACAGCAGAAGATATGGACAAAAATGTACTGCAATTTAAAAAAAGCGAATACATAAAACGAACTACAGAAGAAATTGTAGATAACTGCGTAGAAACTTTAATTGGTATTAAAAAGATAAATATTGATAATATAAAAGCACCTAAACCCCATAAACAAGACTCTTTATCTGCCAATATAGATAACCCAGACATGAATATGTAAAAAATAAAACAGTAAGGATGGTGGATTCAATAAATTTTTAAACCAACCTCTGCAAACCCGAAATACAACCATTTTTGACAACCTCAATATTAAAAGAGTTGAAAATAAAATAAAAAATTTGTCAAAATTATTCTGGTAAAGCACCTCTGAATTACCTAAACTTCATATCTTTTTAAATAACGATATCTCAATTTTAACATTGGTATATTTACTAACGATTATAAACCTAAAGTGAATCTTACTTAAGAAGCTGTATGGCCAAATCCAAAAATATTTTTACGAAAGCTAAAAAGTTTTTAAGCATTTTAGGTCCAGGCCTAGTTACAGGAGCGAGTGATGATGATCCATCTGGCATTGCCACTTATTCACAGGCGGGTGCACAATTTGGACTTACAACCTTATGGTTGGCCTTGTTTACCTTTCCTTTGATGGCCGCAATACAAGGAATGTGTGCAAGAATTGGTTTGGTAACTTCACAAGGGTTGACAGTTACTTTAAAAAATAACTACTCTAAATATTTACTGTATACAATGTTGCTTTTTAGCTTTCCAGCTATTACCTTAAACATTGGGGCTGATATTCAAGGAATGGGCGCAGTAGCTCATATGATTTTACCTTCTATTCCAGTTTCAATTTTTTCTGTAGTTTTCACAGCTATTTTACTATTTATCATTATTAAATATCCTTACCAGAAAATTGCTAAGATTTTAAAATGGCTTTGCCTTTCTTTAATGCTTTATGTGATTGTTCCATTTATGATTGAGCAAGATTGGGCTTTAGTTGCAAAAAATACAATCATTCCAACGATTCACTTTAATAAAAAATTTTTTTCTATTATGGTTGCCATACTTGGCACTACTATTTCCCCTTATTTATTCTTTTGGCAGGCTACTATGGAGGCAGAAAATATGGTTCAAAATAAAAAAAAGATAATTATTAATAAACGTATTCTTGGCGATATGAAAACCGATGTAAATGTTGGAATGTTCTTATCAAACCTAGTAATGTTTTTTATTATTCTTACAACAGGTAGTGTTTTGTTCAGCGCAGGGATTAGACAAATTGATACAGTTGATCAAGCTGCAAAAGCATTGGAACCATTAACAGGTAAGCTTACATATTTTATTTTTGCATTAGGGATTCTAGGCACAGGACTTTTAGCAATACCAGTATTAGCTGGTTCGCAATCTTATATGCTTGCTGAAACTTTTGGTTGGGAAGCAGGGCTTGATAAAAAATTTCCTCAAGCAAAAGCATTTTATATTTCAATTATTGTTTCGTTGCTTGTTGGATTATCGCTCGACTTTTTAGAAGTTAGCCCTATTAAGGCTTTGCTCTATACTGCAATAGCTTACGGACTAACATCACCCGTTTTAATTGCTATCATTCTTCATATAGGGAATAACAAAAAAATTATGAAGACAAATACCAATTCTAACATTTCAAATATACTTGGTTATTTTACATTGATTATAATGACAGCTGCTGCAATTGCATTAATTTATTTTTTGGTTTCATAATTAATATACAGTTTGCATTGTTGTATAATTATCGACTAAACCTTTTAACTAAAAATTAAAATGGCAATAATTACTCCAAAAATTCGCTTCGATAAATCAGGGTATTACTTTATTGGTTTAGTGGGTATTGCTTTATTGGGATTTTGGCCATCATACTTTTCTAAATTTTTTAACGGAACAGAAAACTATTCATTTTATTTTCATTTCCATGCAACGATGATGGTTCTTTGGATTCTAGCCTTGATAGTTCAACCTATCTTAATTAGAAAAAAGAAACTAGCTGTTCATAAATTTATTGGTAAGTTAACATACATAATGATGCCGTTATTATTCATATCTGTTATCCTATTAACACATTATCAAATTCAAAATCATGTACAAATTGTAAATGGAGAAAAACTATATGGCCCTCATTTAATTATTCCATTTAAAGACCTATTAATTTTGGGTACTGCATATATTATTGCCATTGTTTATCGTAGAGATATACATATCCACGCGAGAGCAATGATTGCAACAGGAATTGTATTTATAGAACCAGCACTCATTAGATTCATCAGGTATTCAATACTACAAGACTTGCGTTTATCCTACTTCTTAACAATTGGACTAGTTTATTCACTTTTAATTGGACTGATGATATTGGAGCGAAAACAAAAAAAGGGAAGATGGGTTTTCCCCTTAATTCTAGGATTATATTTTTGTGTTCACGCTTTATTAATATTTAGAGTACGAATTGGATTTTGGGAAACATTTGCTAAATGGTTTGCAGGGTTGCCTTTGACTTAAAGTTGTTAACTTCAATCCTATATTTTTAGTGGCCATTTCTGACAGGCTTTTTAAACAGATAAAAAAATAAAATGAAAAAAATAATTACCTTTTCCTTATTGGCTTCGTTTATTTTAAACGGACTAATTGTTACTGCTCAAGGTATGACACCTGAGGCTAGAAGTAAAATGTTGGCTCGTGCTGCAGAACTTGATTTAAAAACAACTTACAAAGCTCCACCAGGTGATGCTCTTTCACACAATACTGCTGGCTATGCCAAAATAATGTGTTCTGCTGTTTTCATAACAGGACTAACACCTGAATTTGCTGCAGAGAATGTTGGATATTTTACTGCACCATATTCGGAACGAGCAAAGGTTGGTAAACCCATAATAAATTATGAAAAGAAATCTGTTTCAATTACACTCCCTAATGGAATAACCAGAACAGCAATATATACTAATGGGCAAGGCTGTGTTTGTTTGTCGGAAGGAAGTGATTCATTATACTTTAAGCCTGTAAAAATAGTTCGTAATCTTCCAAATACTGAAACTACGCCATGGCCAATGGGAGATGTATTGCCAACCATAACTATGCCTGCTAACATTAATGTGAATAAGGTAAAGCAAGCAGTAGATGCAGCATTTTCTATTAAAGAGGAACAAACGGCAGCTTTTGTAGTAACATACAAAGGCAGGGTAATTGGTGAACGTTATGGAAATGGAATTACAAAGAATACTGCTTTAGAAAGTTGGTCAATGGGTAAAAGCCTTTCTGCTACAATCTTGGGAATTTTAATTCAACAAGGTGTTTATAAATTAGAACAGCCAGCTCCAATTCCTCAATGGCAAGGTAAAGGTGATGGAAGAGCCAAAATCAGAATCATGGATATCATGCATATGTCTAGTGGTTTATATTGTAGAGCACCACAAGACCCTGACTACGACGCATCGTTGGGTTATTCGGACCATAAATATTTGTATACTGGTGGTGTTAATTCATTTGAGTATGCAGCTAACTTACCCCAGCAATGGTTACCTAACACTATTGGTCGTTATAGAAATTGCGACCCCGTTCTCATCAATTATTTAAATCGTTTGGGAATAGAAAGCCAAGGTAAAAAATACCTTACTTTTCCTCAAAAAGAGCTATTCGATAAAATTGGTATTCGCACAATGGTAATGGAAACAGACCCTTATGGTAATTTCTTAACACAAGGCTATGAATTTTCTTCAGCTCGTGATTGGGCAAGAATCGGCAATCTTTATTTACAAGACGGTGTTTGGAATGGCAAACGAATTTTGCCAAGAGGGTTTACAAAATTTGTAAGTACACTAGCCGAGCCATGGGTAGCTGATGGACGACCAATTTATGGTGCATTGTTTTGGATAAATGGAGATGGCAAGCTTCCAATTCCGAAAGATGCCTATATGATGCTTGGAGCTGGTGGACAATCTGTAACCATCATTCCTTCACATGATTTAGTTATTGTTCGTCTTGGACACTATAAAGGACAATCTGCTGGAGAGAAAGCATTGGATAAAGCATATTCTTTATTGATGGAAGCAGTTCCTGAAAAAAAATGATTTGTCTTTGAAATGTAATTTCCATCTTAAATTAATGTCAATCAAAAGTATAATTTTTAACTATTTTAATACTCAATAAATGTATAATAAACTTGTACTGTTGCTTTTATTACTAATAATTTCCACCTTTAGTATTTCTCAAACAAAAAAAGAAAAAATAAAGGAAGACATTATTGCGCTAGCTAATATAGGAAATTGTAGAGCGGGTTCTTATTTATCTAATGGAAAGGAAATAGCATTTCTTTCTTCTATGAGTGGTTCACCACAAATCTGGAAAATTTCATCCAATGGTGGATGGCCAATTCAACTAACTGCATTTGGTGACCCGATTACTTCAATTAACCCTTCTCCTAAAGGCGATTGGATTGCGTTTTTATTAGCTCCTGGTGGTGGATTAAACGCCCAGATATATGTTATGAAAAGTGATGGAAGCCAAATGAAACAAATTACCAAGGGCGGCAAAACCAATAATTTCCTTGGTACTTGGAGTAAAGATGGATCGATGTTAAGTTTTGGTTCGAATGAACAAAATAATACGGGAGTAGATTTTTTTATTTATGATGTAAAAAAGGAAAATTATAACCTAACGTTAAAAAATAAAGGTACAGGAGGTATAGTTGATTTTTCTGAAAACAATAAAAAAGTATTAATTACTCGGCTAGCTAGCAGGGGAAGTAATGATTTGTATTTGTATGATTTGATCACTAAAAATGAAAAGCTTTTAACTAAGCATGAAGGCCCTGGAACTTTTTTCGGTAAATTAAATAAAGCTGATGACGTTTATCTTGGTTCAAATAAAAACAGAGATTTCCTTGCTTTCGGAATTTTTAAAAATGATGACATTGCTATTCTATCAGAAATGAAAAATGCAGAATTAAATGATTTAGAATTAAATCATACAGAATCAGCAGCAGTACTTATTTGGAATGAAGGTGGAAGAAGTAAAATGAATTTTTATGATTTGAAAGGAAGAAAAGAATCGGCACAAATTAATTTACCTGTTGAATTGGTTTCAAATATTTCTTTCTCACCAGATGATAAAACAATTGTTTTCACTGGGTCTGGTTCAAATGAACCTTCAAATATCTGGTCCTACTCTTTAAGTAATAAACAATTTAAAAAACTTACAGATAGTCCTCATCCAGGAGTTAATCTTAAAATGTTTGCAACTCCCGAATTAGTTACATTCAAATCATTTGATGGGTTGGAGTTAAGTGGATGGATATATAAACCATTACAAGGTTCTCCTCCCTTTCCTACAGTAATCAGCTATCATGGAGGCCCCGAAGGGCAGTCTATTCCCAATTTAAACGTTACTGCCCAAGCTTTATTAAAAGAGGGCATTGCTTTTTTTCTTCCAAATGTGAGAGGGTCAACTGGGTTTGGGAAAAAATATTTGAACTTAGATAACGGACCATTGCGTGTAAATGGAGTTAAGGATATAAAAGCTTGTACTGATTATTTGATAAATTCAGGCACTTCAAAAAAAGATGCTATAGGAATAATGGGTGGCTCATATGGTGGTTACATGGTTATGGCAGGAGTTACTGAATTTCCCGAAATGTTTGCAGCAGGTGCTAACTTATTTGGTGTAGTTAATTTTGAAACTTTTTTTAAAAATACTGAACCATGGATGGCATCTATATCAACTGTTGAATATGGAGATCCAGCTACACAAGCTGAAATGCTAAAACAACTTTCTCCAATACATAAAGCATCATTAATTAAAACGCCTTTATTGGTACAACATGGAGCTAATGATACTAACGTACCTGTAATTGAAGCAGAACAAGTTGTTGATGCTTTAAAGAAGAATAATATTCCTGTTCATTATACGCTCTTTCCAGATGAAGGTCATGGTTGGGCAAAAACAAAAAACAGGATAACCTCTACAGTTGAAATAGTAGAGTGGTTTGCTAAGTATTTAAAAACTTAGAATACAAAAATCATTAAGTAATTGAATTGTTTTATCGAGATCTTGATATGATAATGCATTGTTTAAAAACCAACTTTCATAAGCAGATGGTGGAAGATAAACGCCATTATCTAACATAAAATGAAAGAGGTTATTAAACATCGGTATATTGGCTTTTGAAGCACTTTCAAAGTCAGTAATATCGTGGTCGCAAAAGTGAACACTAATCATGCTGCCTAATCTATTGATGCGAAATTTAATCAGATGATGTGCTAAAACTTTTGCCATACCATCTTCCAAATATTTTGTCTTTAATGCAAGTTCATCAAAAACAGTAGAATTATTTTTTAACTCTGTAAGCATTGTAAATCCTGCAATCATAGCTAATGGATTACCACTTAAAGTTCCTGCTTGATATACATTTCCTAATGGTGCAATGTGTTGCATAATTTCTTTTTTGCCACCAAAAGCACCAACTGGCATTCCTGCGCCAATAACTTTACCATAAGTAACTAAATCGGCATTTACTTTTAATATTTCTTGTGCACCACCTCTTGAAAGACGAAATCCTGTCATTACTTCATCAAATATGAATACAATATTTTCCTCATCACAAATTTTTCTAAGTCCTTCGATAAACCCCTTTTTTGGTAAAATGCAACCCATATTTCCCGCAACTGGCTCAATAATAATTGCCGCAATTTCATTTTTATTTTGTGCAACTAATTTTGCTACAGCATCTAAATCATTATATGCACATGTTAAAGTATCATTGGCAACACCAGCTGTAATACCCGGCACGGTTTGAATATTGAAAGATGCAACTCCACTACCAGCTTTTACCAAAAAAGCATCTGCGTGTCCGTGATAACAACCATCAAATTTGATGAATTTATTTTTACCGGTATAACCTCGCGCTAAGCGTAAGGCACTCATACATGCTTCTGTTCCACTACTCACCATTCTTATTAAATCTATATTGGGAGCCATGCTTTTTATCAACTCAGCCATTTCAATTTCTAATTCTGTTGGAGCTCCATAAGAAGTTGAAAAAACAGCTTTTTCTTGAATAGCTTTTACTACTGGTTCATAAGCGTGACCTAAAATCATAGGACCCCACGAAGCTATATAATCAATATATTCATTACCATCTGCATCGTATAAATAAGCTCCTTTAGCTTTTGTAATAAACAAAGGAGTTCCTCCTACACTTTTAAATGCACGTACTGGTGAGTTTACACCTCCTGGAATTGATTGTTGCGCTCTTGCAAAAAGTTGTTTGCTTGTAGATGTATTGTTCATTTAATTATAAGTTATTCATTAATCTCACTGCGTCTTTTGCAAAATATGTTGCTATTAAATCTGCTCCAGCTCGTTTAATAGAAGTTAAAGATTCAATAATAGCTTTGTCTTCATCAATCCAACCTTTAGCTGCAGCAGCTTTTATCATTGCATATTCGCCACTAATATTATAAGCACTTACAGGAACTTGCACAGCATTTTTTACTTCACGAATAATATCTAAATATGCCATTGCTGGTTTTACCATCACTATGTCTGCTCCTTCTTCAATATCCATTAATGTTTCTTTGATAGCCTCAATTCTATTGGCATAATTCATTTGATATGTTTTCTTATCTCCAAATCCTGGGGCAGAATCTAAAGCATCTCTAAATGGTCCATAAAAGCAAGAAGCATATTTTGCACTATAACTCATAATACCAGTTTTAGTAAAGCCATTTTCTTCCAACCCCTTTCTGATGGCTCCAATACGCCCATCCATCATATCACTAGGTGCAATAAAATCTGAACCAGCAGTTGCGTGACTGATACTCATTTTTACCAATGCTTCAACAGTTTCATCATTAACAATTTCACCATTTTTAACAATGCCATCATGACCATAAGATGAATACGGGTCAAGAGCAACATCAGTCATTACTACCATTCCTGGAACGGCATCTTTAATAGCTTTGATGCTGCGTTGCATTAAACCATTTTTGTTCCAAGATTCTTTACCAGTGTTATCTTTTGTTTCATCTTTTGCTTTTACAAAAAGTAGAACACACTTAATACCCAAGCTCCATAGTTCTTTTACCTCTTTAATTGTTAAATCTAGCGAACGACGATAATAATTGGGCATTGATTCAATTTCTGTTAACACGTTTTCACCTTCATCTATAAATAATGGAGCAATGAAATCGCTTGGAGCTAAAACAGTTTCAGCAACTAATGAACGTATGGATGGTGATTGCCTTAAAATTCTATTTCTTCTTTGTAAGTACATGTTAAATCCAATTTTTTGGGGTTAATAAAACTTGCAATAATCTTTCTTCATCACTATTAATTTCTGGTTGATGATTGTATTCAAAACGAACAGTTGGAGGAAGGCTCATTAAGATACTTTCTGTTCTACCATTGGTTTTTAAACCAAATATGGTTCCCCTGTCGTGAATTAAATTAAATTCTACATATCTTCCTCTCCTTATTTCTTGCCAATATTTTTGTTGTTCAGTAAATGCCAGATTTTTATTCTTGTTTACAATTGGAATATAAGATTCTATAAAGCCATATCCACAGTCCTTTGCAAGCTCCATCCAGAATTCTGTAGAATTATTTTGATCCGCTCTTTTATAATCGTAAAATATTCCACCTATTCCTCTTCTTTCATTATTTCTATGAGTGTTTACAAAATAGTCATCACAGGTTTTCTTAAATGCTGGATAAAAAGACAAATCGTATTTATCGCAAATATTTTTGTAGGTCAAATGAAAGTGAATAACATCTTCCTCAATTAAGTAATAGGGCGTTAAATCAGTGCCACCACCAAACCATCTATCAATTAATTCATTTTGTTCGTCATACAATTCAAACATTCTATAGTTGCAGTGAACTGTAGGCACAAATGGGTTTACAGGATGTATTACTATACTTAAGCCACAGGCAAACCATTTTGCCCCATCAATTTTTAATTGTGTTTTCATTGTTTCTGAAACATCTCCAAAAACTATAGAAGTATTAACGCCACCTTTCTCAATTGCATTACCGTTTGCTATTACACGAGTTTTACCACCTCCACCTTCTATTCGTTCCCACGCATCTTCAATAAATTTTGCTTTGCCATCTGTAAGTTCTAATACAGCACAAATATCATCTTGCAGTTGATGAATGAAATTAATCCATTGTTCTTTTATAGAACTGTTTTGCATAATTATCAATTACTAAATTGGTGATTTTGTACTGCATTTACAAAGGCTTTAGCGTGGTCAACAGGAATATTAGGTAATATCCCGTGACCTAAATTGGCTATATGTCTTTTGCTACCAAATGCATTCATCATTATTTTAACTTCTGCTTCGATAGTAGGAATTGGCGACAATAATTTAGCAGGGTCAAAATTTCCTTGAAGTGTTATATTATTTCCTGCAAATTCTCTTGCCATTTGTGGCTTGATGCACCAATCTATACCTAAGCCAGCTGCACCTGTTGCAGCCATAGCATCTAAACTATGCCAAGCTCCTTTGGCAAAAACAATTACTGGAACAATATCTTTTAAAGCTTCCACAATTTGACGAATATATTTTAGTGAAATAGACTCGAAGTCAGAAGGACTAAGCAACCCTCCCCAACTATCAAAAATTTGAATAACATCTGCACCCGCCACTACTTGACCTTTTAAATATGCAATGGTAGTGTCTGTAATCATTTGCAAAAGTTGATGAGCTATTGCTGGTTGTGTATAACAAAATGCTTTAGCCTCATCAAATGTTTTAGATCCTTTTCCTTGCACCATATAACATAGTAATGTCCATGGTGAACCCGCAAAACCTATCAAAGGAACACGACCATTTAGTTCTTGTTTAATTAATTTTATTGCATCAAAAACGTAGCCTAAAGTTTCATTTACATCTGGTACAATAATTCTATTTAAATCGTTAGCTGTTTTTATTGGTTCTGGTAAAATTGGGCCTTTGCTTTCTACCATTTGAACTTCTAACCCCATGGCTTGTGGCACAACCAAAATATCAGAAAAAAGAATGGCTGCATCAATACCAATAATATCTACTGGCTGTAAGGTTATTTCACATGCCAACTCTGGCTTTTGACATCTTTCGAAGAAAGAATACTTCTCTCTCAAAATTCTGTATTCAGGTAAAAATCTTCCAGCCTGACGCATCATCCAAACAGGAGTTCTTTCGGTAGCTTCTCCTCTTAAAGTTCTTAATAATAGATCGTTTTTTAAAGAATTCATTTATGCTTAATTAAGTAGTTTGAAAATAAGTAATTACCTGTTCTAACATTTCTTCTTTAGCAGGACTATGGCTAATAATAACTTTATTTTGAGTATAAGTTTTTATGGTATCAGCTGTAGTATCACCAATAGCAAATAAAACAACGGTATCTTTTATGTTATTAATAGAAAAAAAACTGTGAACTGCACTTGGGCTAAAAAATAAAATGCCATCAAAAAGCCGTTCTATTTTAATTGGGATTTGTGTTGTATTGTAAACAACAACTTCTTCGTAAGAGATATTCTGCTTTGTTAAGTATTGAGGCAATGTATCTAATCTTAGATTTCCTGTAAAAAAAACAATAGGAGTATCGTTTTTGGCTTCAATAATTAAATGAGAGAGTTGACTTGCGTTTCTTGCAGTTGCAACCAAATTAGTCTCTCCAAAAAAAGAGGTTATTAAATCTTTTGTTGTGCCAGATAACGAATAAATATTCCAATTAGGAATAGCTTGTAATTGTTCTGTAACCGAACTTACAGCATTCATACTTGTAAATATTGCTGTTATTTTTTTTCTAGCTAATAGTTGAATAGTATTAGTTATTGCTGCTGAAATTACTGATTCGGTTTTGATAAATGGGATTACACAAATTTCGATTTCGTTTTGTAAGGCCTGTTGAATAATTTCATCTTTCAATGGGCGTGTACATAATATTTGTATACTATTTTTTTGCATTCAATATTTCCTCCACTATATCTTTACCACCAATTTTAATAATTTCATTTGCGGCATCTATGCCAATATTTGCGGCAATTTCAAGCGGACATTGTTTTTCAATTT
>JBKJQV010000393.1:0-16959 GCA_046593815.1 Sediminibacterium sp.
AGCCGACAAGACTAAAGAAATCAATACCGCCCTTCGACAGGCTCAGGGTGACATGATCGACAAGAAAGATGATGTCAGGTTGAGCCTGTCGAAACCCACATCATCTTACGAACCAACCGTTTTAATCACCACAAAAAAACTCGGAGACAAAGTTGAGATAAAAGTAACCGACAACGGCAATGGCATTCCACAAAAAGTAGTAGATAAAATATTTCAACCCTTCTTTACTACAAAACCAACTGGACAGGGAACTGGACTGGGTTTGAGTTTAAGTTATGATATTGTGAAAGCGCATGGTGGGGAATTGAAAGTGGAAACGAAAGAGGGTGCGGGAAGTACTTTCATTATTCAAATTCCGGTTAACATTTAGTTTATGACAAAGAAAATATTTTTTTGGCCACTATTGATTGTACTGATGAATTTACAGTCAGCCAATGCACAGAATGAAAACTTATTCCGCAGTATTAAAATAGAACATTGGGATTCTAAAAAAGGAATGCCAACCGACCTTGTATTGAATGTGTATCAAACAAAGGATGGGTTTATATGGATGACTGGTTATTCCGGACTAACTCGTTTTGATGGAGTGAGTTTTACAACCTTCAATACACGAACGCTACCTTTAATGAAATCGGATAACGTTGAAAGCATTCTTTGTGAAACCAATGACAGTACATTATGGATTCCAACCAATAATAGTGGTTTATTAGCTTGTAAAAACGGATTGTTCACTGCTTACTTAACAGATGTTTATTCATTAAATTATCAAGGGATCTCCCAAAATGAAGAGTTGCTTTTTTCAACAATCAATAGATCGCGATTTATTTTATTTGATACACGTACCAAAACCTATAAAAGCATAAATGATGCACAAAGAATTGAACTGATAAAAGCCGGAAAAATCAAATTCTTGCATGATTCAGATCAGTCAGGAAATATATGGCGGATTTTAAATAACCAATTATTCAGAATCAATAATGGAAAGTTAAATGAAATTACACCCACACAAGGGCTACCTGCTAACGCGCTTTATCGGAATGTCTTCACAGATAGCCGAAACAGGGTGTGGATAGCTTCTACAACCGGTTTATATATATGGGACGGACATTCATTTAAGCTCTTTCCAGGAATGGAGAATGTTTCCTTCAAATTTGGTAATCCTTCAACAGGGTTGTTACAGGAAGATAATAAGGGAGGCATCTGGGCAGCTGCAGAAACTTTCATAGCTTATCTGGCTCCAACATCGGATAGGTTCGTGTTTAATGGGGAAACCGATCAGCAACTTTTCCAGAATTTCAATAATATCATTGAAGATAAAGAAGGTAATATCTGGATTTCGTCAGAAACAGGTTTGATTAAACTGAGCCAAAGTAAATTCATTAATTATTCAAATCGGGATGGGTTGATTAGTAACCGTATTTCGGCTGTTTGTGCATTGGATGATCAACACTTTATCATAAGTACAAGAGGCGTTTTATACATAATAGAAAATGGAACTTTAAAACCTTTTGTATATCAGCATAAGGAGATGAAGAAGTATAATGAGGAAGTAATGCATCTTAAAAATGATTCGAAAGGCAATATATGGGTATGTTACGCTTCGGGAAAAATTCTCAGGATAAGCAAAACAGGCGAAAAATTATTTTTACCCATTGATAAGTATCAGGCACGCTATGCATATGAGGATAGTGATCATCAAATGTGGTTTGGTTTTTCTAACTATGGTATTGGGTTTTTAAATAAACGTGATGAAATTGAATTTTTGAAACTGCCCGGTATTGATTTTAAAACATTGTTTATCGGCTCTATCCGGAAACTACTTAATGGTAGCTGGTTAATTTCTACTTATAGTAAAGGTGTTTTATTGATAGACACTAAAGGAAAGGGAACCTTCTTGAATGATAAAACCGGTTTGAACACCGTAAGTGTTTTTCATAGTGTTGAAGAACCCGATGGAACGGTTTGGTTAACTACAGGGGCTGGTATTACAAGGTATAAGAATGGCGTGATCAGTAATATTGATTTTAAATCGGGCCTGCTCGAAAATTCTTTATTTGAATTTTTGGAGGATCAAAAAGGATATGTATGGCTGCCCTCCAACCGTGGTGTGATACGTGTTTTGAAGCAGGAGTTGAATGACTATATTGATAAAAAAATTACTAAAATCAATTGGCAAGTGTTTGATGATGGTGATGGTATGTTAAACCGGCAATGTGTAGGCGCTAGGCATTCTACAATTACACCAGATGGCCGTTTATTGATTGTAACTTTTGGAGGTTTGGTAGAGATTGATCCTAATAAATTAACTAAAAATACAAAGCCCCCTTCTGTTGTAATTCATCGGATTATGCGCGACGGTGAGATGTATAATGTTTCACAAAAGAATGTGTTTAAACCAGGCAATGCAAGGTATATTTTTGAATACAGTGGATTGAGTCTGGTTGCACCATTGAAAGTACAGTTTAAATTTAAACTGATCGGATATGATAAAGACTGGATCTCATCGATAGGTGACAGAAAAGCTTTTTATACCAATATACCTTCCGGCACTTACACCTTCCAAGTAATTGCGAGTAACAATGATGGAGTATGGAATAATGTTGGCGCAAGTTATACATTTACAATAGCACCTTTTTTTTATGAAACAATTTGGTTTCAAATATTGATGGTGATTGTAGTAATCGTGTTAATCTGGCTGATCATCAGATGGAGAACAGATGCTTCCAGAAAACGGAATGAAATATTGGAAGCAGAAGTATCATCAAGAACCAGTGATTTAAACAAGGCAAATAACGAGCTTAATCAATCATTGAATAATTTAAAATCCACCCAAACCCAACTCATTCAATCCGAAAAAATGGCTTCGCTTGGAGAACTTACTGCAGGCATTGCGCATGAAATTCAGAACCCGTTGAATTTTGTAAATAATTTTAGTGAGGTGAATATTGAGCTAATAGAAGAACTGAAAACCGAGGTGAGATCTCTCGCTACGCTCGAGATGACGGACAACAAGATTGAGATGACGGACAATAAGGTCGAGATGACGAACAACAAAATCGAGGTAACGGAACAACTGATTGATGATATAAAAGCCAACTCCGAAAAAATAAATCATCACGGTCAACGTGCATCATCAATTGTAAAGGGAATGTTGCAACATAGCCGCAGCAGTAGTGGTACAAAAGAGCCAATAGATATAAATGCATTATGCGATGAATATATTCGTTTAACTTATCATGGTTTAAGAGCAAAAGACAAATCGTTTAACGCAACAATAAAAACTGAATTTGATGAGTCAATTGAAAAAATAAACATTATTCCTCAGGATTTTGGCAGAGTTATTTTGAATTTATTGACCAATGCGTTTTATGCAGTAAATGAAAGGCTTCGACCCTTCGACAGGTTCAGGGTGACAACTCAGGGGGATATGATCGACATGAAAGATGATGTCAGGTTGAGCCTGTCGAAACCCACATCATCTTACGAACCAACAGTTACTGTAAGTACAAAAAAACTTGGCGATAAAGTTGAAATACGAGTTATTGATAACGGCTCTGGCATAACTGAATCTATTAGAGAAAAAATATTTCAACCGTTTTTTACTACAAAACCAACAGGACAAGGAACTGGATTAGGTTTGAGCCTTGCGTATGATATTGTAACAAAAGTGCATGGAGGAAAACTAACAGTAGAGAGTGAAGTTGGAAAAGGAACCACATTTATTATTCAATTACCAAATTAAAATAGCCAAATCTATTTTACAGACTTGGCTACTTTATAAACTATATAAACCTTCAAACTAACTACTCTCCTTTTTTCTCATACTTTTTCTCTATTTCTTTAGCTTTCTCAAAATCAAGTACTACACCATTTATGCAATAACGCAATCCTGTTGGAGGAGGTCCATCTTCAAATACATGGCCCAAATGCGACTTGCATCTACCACATTCAACTTCGGTTCTTTTCATACCCAAAGTATTGTCGGGAATATAAATAATAGATCCTTTTGAGATAGGTTCATAAAAACTAGGCCATCCACAACCGCTATCAAATTTAGTATCACTTTTAAATAATGCATTTCCACAAACTGCACAATAATAGGTACCTGCTTCTTTAAACGCTTCAAATTTACTCGTGTATGGACGTTCTGTTCCTTTTTCGCGAGCTATATAATATACCTCAGGATTGAGTAATTTTTTCCATTCGTCTTCCTTAACCACTAGCTTAGTTTTATCGGTTTTGGAGAAATGAGGGTTAGAAGATTGATTAATACTATCCATATTTTTGGTTTTAGATTGGTTATTCTGTGCATTACAGGATTGAAAGATGATTAACGTACACATTAAATAAAATAATAATTTCATATTTTCGGTATATTTATTTCTTTATTTACGTATCAAACACATATTAGTTTGTTATCTAATTGCTAAAATGAATAAAAAACTATTGAATTTGAAAAATTTTATCAATTTAAACAAATGTTAAAATATAATTAGCTATCTCGTCTTATATTTGTTCTTCATTTAAGGTTAGCAAGTACATGTTTAATATTATTTTATTTGGGCCTCCAGGAAGTGGTAAAGGTACACAAAGCGAAAGACTCATTGCAGCCTATGGATTAAAACATCTTTCCACTGGCGACCTGCTTAGAAATGAAATTTCAAACAAAACTCCTTTGGGAATTGAGGCAAAAAGTATTATGGATAAAGGCCAATTAGTTCCTGATGAGGTAGTTGTAGGTATGATTAGTTCTGCTTTAGACAAAAATCCTTCTGTAAATGGCTTTTTATTTGATGGATTTCCAAGAACAACAGCTCAAAGCGAGGCCTTAGATAAATTATTAAAACTAAAGAACACAGAAATAGGTGTAATGCTTGCTATGGATGTAAGTGAAGAAGAATTAGTAAAACGGCTATTAAATAGAGGTTTAACTAGCGGAAGAAGCGACGATAACAATGAATCGGTAATTAGGGCTCGTATAATTGAGTATAAAGATAAAACCACAGTTGTTGCTAATTACTATGAAAAATTCAATAAAGTAGTGCACTTGAAGGGTGAAGGAACAGTTGAAGAAATTTTTCAGAATCTTTGCAGCGAAATCGACAAAAGAATGTCTAATAAGTAAGACTTAATAAGTTTTTCGATCCCAAACTAACTGCTTACCCGCCAATAACCTTGGCGGGATTTTTATTTTAGGCCTTTCCCGCCTTAATAAACTATCAATCGTTAGCTTTGTAGTTATCAAAAAAAGTATATGTATACGGTTGAAAATTACATCTTAGGTAAATGGGTAAAGGGAGATGGTGAAGGACAAATATTGTATAATGCATTTACTGGAGTTCCTATTGCCAATGCAACAACTAAAGGAATCAATTTTTCTCAGGTAGTTCATTATGCTCGTAATGAAGGCAATCCAACTTTACGAAAAATGAGTTTTCATGACAGAGGACTAATGCTTAAAGCTCTGGCTCTACATTTAAGGGAGCATTTAGAAAAGTTTTATTCTGTTAGCTATCAAACGGGAGCAACAAAAGCCGACAGCTGGGTTGATATTGAAGGTGGAATAGGCAACTTATTTGCTTATGCTTCTTTACGTAGAAAATTTCCAGATACTTCATATTGTTTAGATGGAGAAACACATCCATTAGGAAAAGCCAACACTTTTATAGGACATCATTTATTAATTCCCAAAGAGGGTGTTGCTATACATATTAATGCTTTTAATTTCCCTGTTTGGGGAATGTTAGAAAAAATTGCAGTGAATTTGTTGGCAGGTATGCCTGCGATTGTTAAACCTGCTACTGTAACTTCTTTTTTAACAGAAGCAATTGTAAAAGAAATAATTGCATCGAATATATTACCTGCGGGCGCGCTCCAATTAGTATGTGGTAGTGCTGGAGATTTACTAGATAATGTAGGATCACAAGATGTAGTAACATTTACTGGATCTGCTACTACAGGTATGATGCTAAAATCGGGCAAAAAAATTCTCGAAGAAAATGTTCCATTTAATATGGAAGCCGATTCTTTAAACTGTATAGTGCTTGGTGAAGATGTAACTCCTTCAATGCCAGAATGGGATTTATTTATTAAAGAAGTAAGAAAAGAAATGACCACTAAATCAGGTCAGCGTTGTACTGCTATCAGAAGAATATTTGTTCCATCCAACAAAATGGAGGATGTTCAAATAGCATTAAAAAAAGCATTAGCACAAACAGTTATCGGAAATCCATTAAATGCTACTGTAAGAATGGGTTCGCTTGCCGGAGAAACACAAAGAACTGAGGTAAAAGAACAAGTAAATAAATTATTAGCCAATTCTCAAATAATTTACGGATCTCTTGATAATGTAACAACTGTTGATGCCGACTCCAAAAAAGGAGCATTTATGAGTCCAATTTTATTACTCAACGAAAATCCTTTTGGCAGCACTCTTGTTCACGAAACAGAACCTTTTGGTCCGGTTGCAACTTTAATGCCATATCAACATACTGAAGAAGCAATCGTATTAGCAAAAATGGGAAAGGGATCTTTAGTAAGTTCAATTGTAACTGCTGATGTAAAAATTGCAAAAGACTATGTTATTGGAGCAGGTACTTATCATGGAAGAATTTTGGTTCTAAATAATGAATGTGCTAAGGAAAGTACAGGACATGGAGCACCGCTTCCATTGTTGGTGCATGGTGGACCAGGAAGAGCAGGCGGTGGAGAAGAAATGGGAGGACTAAGAGGTGTAAGGCATTATATGCAAAGAGTTGCTATACAAGGATCTCCAAACATGATAACAGCAATTAGTGAAGTTTACCAACAAGGAGCTACTGGTAATACAAACACGATACATCCATTTAAAAAATATTTTGAAGAGCTTTGTATAGGCGATCAACTAATTACAGAAAAGAGATTAATTACTGCAGAAGATATAAATCAGTTTGCAGATTTAAGTGGCGATCATTTTTATGCGCATTTACATAATACCGACTTTGCAGGAACAATGTTTGAAAAACAAGTTGCACATGGTTATTTATTAATTAGTATTGCTGCAGGTTTATTTGTAGATAGCTATGAAAAAAATCCAGTATTATTGAATTACGGAATAGATGAACTGCGTTTTACAAAACCATTTTATCCAGGTAGCGAAATGTATATTCGATTTACTTGTAAAGAAAAAATTAGGCAAGAAAAAAAAGAATCAACCGATATTGATAAAGGAATTGTGAAATGGATGGTTGAGATGATTGATGAAACTGAGGAATTAATAGGAATAGCAACTATTTTAACGATGGTTGCAAGAAAAGGATAAATAGATAGCTATATGATTGAAAAAATTAATGAAGGTTATGTAAAAGTAGATAGAGAACATGGTATTGCCACTATTGAATTTTATCACCCCAAAAGCAACTCGCTTCCAGGAAAACTATTGGAATTGTTGGCCAAAGAAATTCATAGTGAAGGCCAAGATGAAACTACTAAAGTGATTATTTTAAAATCTGTAGGTGAAAAAATATTTTGCTCTGGAGCTTCTTTTGATGAATTAGCATCAATTAAAACAGAACATGAAGGATTACTATTTTTTAGTGGATTCGCCAATGTTATTAATGCAATGAGAACGTCTGGTAAAATTATCATTGCACGTATTCAAGGTAAATGTATTGGAGGTGGTGTTGGATTAGCTGCTGCTGCAGATTATGCAATTGCATGTGAGGGAGCAGAAGTAAAATTAAGTGAATTAGCAGTAGGCATTGGCCCATTTGTAGTTGGACCAGCAGTTGAAAGAAAGATTGGATTATCTGCATTTTCTCAATTAACTATTGATGCAACTACATATCGACCAGCTGATTGGGCCAGAAGAAAAGGTTTGTATGCAGAGCTGCATGCAGATATTGCTGGTGTAGATGAATCTATCAATCGCTTGGCAACAACACTAGCAAAATCAAACCCAGCCGCAATTAAAGAATTAAAAAAAGTATTCTGGGAGGGTACCGAACACTGGGGAAGTTTGCTAAAAGAGAGGGCTAGTATTAGTGGTCAACTTATTTTAAGCGAATACAGTAAAACGTTTATAAATAAGTTTAAAACTAAATAATGATTTATCTAAGTAAACCAGCTGACCATTCTATTGCATAGTTGGCTTTCAAATATTTTAACCTCAGGCTTATTAATTTTTCGGCGGTTTCAATTACTTTGTTTTCTCTTGCATTAATTAAAAACAAAGTGCTCTCACCATTTTGAAGGCGCAAATTTTCTGCGCGTAATAAAGCAGAAAACCCATTAAATGCATTTTGGGTAACTCTAATTTGCTGTTGCAACAATGTGGTTTCTGTAAAATAATTCCTCACTTTATTTTCTACTTCCCATTTCTTTTGATTTAATTCGTAATTTGTTTCTTCAATTTTTAGTTTAGCTTTTTTATAATCACCTCTACCCTCACGAAGAAACAACGGAATTTTTATATCAACACCCCAGCTATTATTATTTTGAATAAAGCCACTATTAACCCCTTTGAATACATTATAATCTTGGTTTAGTAAGTTAGCTTTTATATTTACTACTGGTAAAATATTTTGGAATTTTAATTTTCGTTCAACTTCTAAAGCATCTAATTTATAATTGTAACTTCTTAAAATTGGATTTTCTTGAGTTGCTCGAGTTAATAAAGTTTCTAATGATTGAGGCGATAAGTTTAATGCAAATCTTATAGTATCTGGCACTGCTTTTTCTGGTAATAAATAAGCGCTATCTTGATCGTTCCATAAAAAGTTTGACATTTCTAAACTAGCAGTGTTTAAATTTAATTTTGCATCAGCCTGAAGCATTTCAAAATTCTGCACTTGTGTTAATGCTTCAATAGTATCTATAGAAGCTCTATCGCCATTTTGGAATGCAATTTTTATCAACCTAAATCTTTCTGTAGATATTTTAAAGAAATTATTATAAACGCTATACTGTTGATAAGCACTTGTCCATTGCCAATAGTTTACATATGCATCAAACAATAAATCATTTACCATTCTATTTTTTTCTTGATCACTCTGTGAACGATAAATTTGAGCTTGTTGTAATGCAGCTCTTCGTTTATCTATAAGTAACCCTTTAGCAATTGGCATTTCAATTCCTAGATAACTAGATTGTCCAACTGTAACTTCACTTTCTAAATAATCTCCACCATTATTTTGTAAACCACCTTTTAAATCTAATCCGCCTAATCGTGTAGGAACTTTAATTTCAGGATTTGTATAGAAATAATAATTTTTTCCATCATAGGTTTTTCTTCTTGCATCAAAAGTAAATGAAGGATCAAAATTTCCTCTTGCCGATAATAAATCTGCTTTTGCTTTTTCTATTTGTATGATTGCTTGCTTAGCTACTGGATGATTTTTCCTTACTTGTTCTATAAATGCTTCAGGAGTGAGCATTTGAGCATTAGCACACACATTGGTTAATAATAAAATAAATAATGCTATTTTTTTCATGCCTTATTTTTTCTTAGCAGCTTCTTTTTTCATTTCATCTGCTGCTGGCCTATAGTATTCTGGCGGAAATCCATTAATATTTCTCCAGATCTCATATCCAATTGTAACATCTTTTAATAAAGCAATTCCATTTGCACCTCCACCCATTCTCAATTGTTTTGGCCAAGGCTTCTCAGTTTTATCTTCTATAACCAATAGCCTAAATTTACCATTATCACTTACAGAAGTTTCAACAGCTGCAATAACACCTCCAAAAGTTCCATATGAGGCTGCTGGCCATCCTGAAAAAACGATAACTGGAAACCCATCAAAAACAAACCTGACTTTTTCACCTATATGCAATAGTGGTAAATCCATTGGTTCAACAAATAATTCAACTGCTAATTGTATTTTATCTGGCACAATTTCTACAATCATTTCTCCTTCTTTCATCACTTCACCTATACCTGCTTTTCGAGCTTTGGTTATTTGTCCGCTTTGAGGAGCAGTAATATAATATAATTGATTTCTTATATCATAGTTACTATAAGCATTTTCTAGTTTAGCAACATCAGCTTCACCAGAAGCTACACTAGAAAGAGAACCAAATCTTTCACCCTGCGCTTTGGCTATTTTATCGGTATACTCTTGAACAGTTGTATTTTTTTCTATTCGCAAACTAGTAAACTCTTGCTTTGCTTGTAGATATTTATTTTCTGCGCTAATTCTTTTAGCTATTGCATTTTGATAACTTATTTTACGCCTTTCAAAATCTATTAAAGCAATAGCACCACTATCAAACATAATTTTAGCTGCATCAATTTGTCGTTTAGTAACATTTAACTCATTATATGCAGCAATTAAATCGATACTATCGCTCATTACTTTTAAATCTTGTTGTCGAAGTTTAATATCGATCTGAGAAAGTTTTAATTTTTGTCCCTCTTCTAGAGCAAGTACTTGAGAAGTTGCTGTAGTTGCTTTGTTTTGATAACCTTCATTAGAAAGTTGTTTGGCATTAATTTGCTTTTGTGTTCTTTCGAGAAGCTTAGGGTCAAAATAATCAACTTTAACTTCACCCAATTGCAAAATGGTATCTCCCTTTTGTACAAAGTCACCTTCTTTAACAAACCACTTAACTACTTTTCCTGCAAGAATTGTATTTATTTCTTGAGGTCGTTGCTCTTGCCGCAATGTAGTAATAGCACCCTTGGCACGAATATTTTGGGTCCAGGGTAAAAACAAGGTAATAATTAGGACAATTAATACAGCCCAAAGCCATTTTTTTACGCTACTCGTTTTTGTAATTCTATATACAGATTTATAAGACTGTATTTCAGAATTGTCTTTTTCAGCTTCAATATTTGCGGCAATATATCGGTTCTTCATACAATTAATTAATTTGATTTGCTATTGCCGACCATTTACCACTTGCTTTAATTTTACCTTCACTTAAATAAATAACCAGATCGCATTCTTTAGCTATTTCAACATCTGAAGTAACAATAATAACAGTTGCATTAATTTCCTTAAGAATATAATCAGCAATACTTTTCTTAAAATTTTCAGATAAATTAAATAATGGATCTTCTAATAATAATAACCTACTCTTTCCTAATAATGCTCTTAGTAATAAAATATCTTGCCTAATTTTTCCAGAAAGTTTTTTTCCTGTCGGATCTAACTCTGTATCATAACCATTTGGTAGAGATTGGATTAAACTAGACAATCCACATTTATCTACCAGCTTGCCCACCTCATATGGAGTTATTGCTTTATTACCCATAGTAATATTTTCCCAAATTGATCCATTAAAAATATCTTGTTGGCTTAATAAAATTCCTGTTTGAGATCTCAGTGAATCAAGTCGGTAGTTTCCGATAGGTATTTGATCAATTAAAATCGATCCATCAAAATTTTTAAAAGCACCAGTTAATACTCTTAAAAAGCTTGATTTTCCAGAACCAGACTCTCCCATTATACAAACCTTGGTACCGGCATTAAACGAAATATTAATATTGTTTAATATTTTAGAGGTATTACTATATCTAAAATTAAAATCCTTAAAATTAATCGACACACCTTTATCTATTTCACTCAACACAACAGTTCCTTCAGTTTCAATTTCACTTTCTATTATTTTACCTAGTTTTTCTACAGCTGTTAGTACATCGTATACTTTATCTAAATTCACAATTAGTTTTTCAACTGAAGCAATTACTGCAAGAATTACTAAATCAACAGCAATAAATTGACCAACATTAATTTGTTGATCCACTAATAATATTGCACCTACTATTAACATGGCTGCTGTAATAATTAGTTTAAAACTAATCAGGCTCCAATATTGCGTTAATAATACTTTAAAATAGGATGTTCTTGCATTGAGGTATTTATTTACTATTTGATCTGTTTTATGAATATTTAATGATGTTCCTTTTGAATATTTAAATGTTTTAATTACTCTTGCCATTTCTTCTAGCCAAGCAACCGTGGCATATTTTTGGTTACTTGCTTCAATACTTGCATCAAAACCTGCAGGTAAAGTGTAAATTAGCATTAGATACAATATGAAAATTAAAATTGCACCAAAACCAATAAATACAGGATGATAAAACGATAGTAGTATTACACCAAATAATATTTGAATAAGCGCTGTAGGAATATCTAATAATAATTTCTCAATTCCTTTTTGTAAAGTAGAAGTATCAAAAAAACGATTAACTAATTCAGGTAAATAATAGCTATCGAGTTTTTCAATATTTAACTTTGGTAATCTGTCTGCAAATTCTAAAGCATATCGAACAAAAATTTTCTGTTGAATTTTTTCGGTAACCTGTTGTTGCCTTACTTGTAATAATCCACTTATGAAAACTGCTCCTATTACTAAAATAATTAGAATAATCATCGAGGTAGAAACAGAACCTGCCATTACAAAACTGATAATAGTTTGAATACCTAACGGCATGGCCAATTGAACTAGCCCAGTTAGGATAGCAAAAACATAAATAGATGAAACATCTTTTTTATCTAGTTTTAGCAGAGCTAAAATCTTTTTTGCTGCAATTGAAGGAGAAACGTTGCTTTGTAATGCCATAAATTAGTAAATTCAGTATAAGCCTTTTAATGGGTAGGCACAATATTGACAATGTTCATGCCTTATTAGAATTATATTACTTAAATATTTGTAAAAATACAGCCCTATTTATCATGAATATGAATATTTTAATCAGCAATCTCACCAATCCGGTACTTTTATTCTTCATTTTAGGTGTTTTTGCCACTATCGTAAAGAGCGATTTAGAAATTCCAGCTGCAAGTGCCAAATTTATTTCATTGTATTTACTTTTTTCAATTGGGTTCAAAGGCGGACAAGAATTGGTGCATAGTGGTTTAAACGATCAAATAATTATTACATTGTTAATAGCTTTGGCTTTTTCTGTATTAGTTCCTTTATATGTTTTTTATTTATTGCGCTTAAAACTAAATGTATATGATTCGGGAGCTGTTGCTTCGGCATATGGTTCGGTTAGTGCAGTTACTTTTATATCGGCAGCATCATTTCTCGAAATGAATGGTACTCCTTTTGGCGGACATATGGTAGCAGCAATGGCTTTGATGGAAGCGCCTGCTATTGTAGTTGGCATGATTTTAATTCGAAAATATGATAAAGAAAACAGCGAAACTGGTAGTTTAAAAACAGTGCTGCATGATGCTTTTACCAATGGATCTGTATTAATGATTTTGGGGAGCCTAGCTATTGGAATTATTGCAGACAGTAAACAAGCTGAGGGCATAAAACCTTTTACATCAGATATTTTTAAAGGCTTTTTAGCCATTTTTTTGTTGGAAATGGGTATGGTAGCTGCTAAAAGATTTAAAGCCTTTATTAAGTATGGATGGTTTGTTAGCTTGTTTAGTATCATCATCCCATTAATCAATGGCAGTATTGCAGTATTGGTTACAACTTTTGGGAACATTGAAGTTGGCAATAGATTCATGTTAGCAATACTTGCTGCAAGTGCGTCTTATATTGCTGTGCCTGCTGCAATGAGACTAGCAGCGCCTAAAGCTGATCCGGGTTTATATATTCCAATGGCATTAGGATTAACTTTTCCTTTTAATATAACTATTGGAATGCCTTTGTATTGGATGCTGATACAACAATTTCCAAATACTCATTAAAGATCATCAAATTCATATAATGGATCTAATCTTGTACCAGCAGGCATTTCAAAAATTGGTTTTGTAATTCCATCATGCAAATCATAAACCCATCCGTGTAAATCAGGAGATTGATGTTTATGCCATGATGATTGAACAATTGAAGTTTTAGCCAAATTCATAACTTGTTCTTGTACATTTAATTCGATCATACGATTAATACGTAAATCTTCATCTTTAATGGCATCTACTTCTTCTCTATGAAAACGATGTACATCTTTTATATTTCTAAGCCATTTATTGATAATCCCCAAATTATGATTGGTCATAGCTGCTTTTACTCCCCCACAACCATAATGTCCACAAACGATAATATGCTTTACTTTCAAAACTTCTACGGCATATTGTAACACACTCAATAAATTCAGATCGGTGTGCACCACCATATTAGCAATATTTCTGTGTACAAAAATTTCCCCAGGCTGAGTGCCTGTAATTTCATTTGCAGGAACCCTACTATCGCTACATCCTATCCATAAAAACTCGGGAGATTGTAAATCAACCAATCGTTTAAAATAATCAGGATCATCAAGTATTTTTTCTTTGGCCCATGCTTTGTTTTCTAAAAAAAGCTTATCGTATGAATTCATAAAAAAATTTATATTGATTTTCTAATTAATAAGTGCATTGGTTTGTGCAGACTTTTCTTCACTTCAACTTGAATATTTCTTAAACTTGCATTTAGCATGAAATTATTAATTTCTTCAATTATATCTTTATCAATAAAATCAGCCCTTGTTGTATCAATAATAACAAAACAATTTGATGGCAATAACTCTAATTGATGTTTGATAATTGGCTTATTTAAAAAAGAAACATCTTTTCTTAGTCGAATTATATAATTATTTTCGTGATGTACAATAAGAATGGCAGATCGAAAATTACTGCGAACTAAATAAAATAAAGCAACAATTATACCTATCACAATTCCTTTTAAAAGATCAGTTAATAATATCGCAATTATAGTTATAATAAAAGGAATAAATTGATCCCATCCTTTTTTATAGAACTCTTTAATTAAAGGAAGTTTCACCAATTTATAACCTGTGAAAATTAAAACGGCAGCCAATGTGCACAATGGTATTTTATTTAATATTGTAGGAATAAACATCACACTGATTAATAAAAGAATACCATGTAAAATTGTAGCCAATTTTGTTTTTGCGCCTGCTGTAACGTTTGCAGAGCTTCTAACTACAACAGATGTTACTGGTATGCCTCCGATTAATCCTGAAATAATATTTCCGATTCCTTGGGCCTTAAGTTCTTTGTTGGTGGGTGTAATTCTTTTTAAAGGATCTATTTTATCAACAGCTTCAATACCCAATAATGTTTCTAAACTTGCAACTATAGCAAGTGTTAGTGCAGTAGTCCAAACAGCAGAATTATTTAAAAATGAAATATCTGGGAAACGAAAAAAAGAAAAAAACGAACCTATGTTTTCAGCTATTGGCAATGAAACCAAGTGTTTAGTTTCTAACTGTAATTCGGGTAGGTATGATTTGATATATTCATGAATTCCTACTCCAAATAAAACAACAATTAATGGTCCAGGCAAAGCAGACAATAATTTAATAGATTGTATTTTTTTTGTTCCCCATAAAATCAGAATCAATAATGAAAAAAAACCTAATGTGAATGCAGTTGGAGTAATTTGATTAATTGCCGAAAACATTTCAGAAAAAGTATTTTTATTATCAATTTGAAAAAACGTTTCATCTCCTTCAAAATCTGCATCAAAACCAACCAAATGTGGAATTTGTTTTAAAATCAATATTAAGCCAATAGCAGCTAGCATTCCTTTAATTACAGAATTAGGAACATAATCACCAATAACACCAGCTTTTATATAACCAAGAATTAATTGAAATATTCCAGCAATTACAACGGCTAATAAAAATGCTTCATACACTTGTAATTGAATAATTGCAGAAGCTACAATAACAGTTAGTCCTGCTGCAGGGCCGCTAACACTTAAATTTGAACCACTAAATATACCAACAACAATTCCGCCAACAATTCCAGCAATAATTCCTGAAAACAAGGGCGCACCGGAACCTAATGCAACTCCCAAACAAAGCGGTAGTGCAACCAAAAAAACCACAATAGATGCAGAGAGATCAGCAGATAAAAAAGTTATGTTTTTTTTCATAATTTATTAAATATTCAGTCCACCACAAGCACTTAAAACTTGTCCTGTAATGTAAGAACTTAAATCACTAGCCAAAAACAGTGTTGTGTTGGCAATTTCTTCAGCTTTTCCAAATCGGCCTAGTGGTATTTTTTGCAAAAATCCAGTAGCAGCATCACCATCTTTTAAATAATGTGTCATATCGGTTTCAATAAAACCAGGAGCAATTGCATTGCAACGAATATTTCTTGAGCCTAATTCAGCAGCAATGGATTTAGTAAAACCAATAATACCTGCTTTGCTAGCTGCGTAGCTACTCTGACCGGCATTACCGCGAATTCCAATGATGGAACTCATATTAATAATACTTCCTTGCTTTGCTTTCATCATTGGACGAATAACTTGTTTAGTCATATTAAATACACTCTTCAAATTAATATCCATAACATCATCCCATTGTTCTTCGGTCATTCTTAATAACAGGTTATCCTTAGATATACCTGCATTGTTTACACAAACATCAATTGCACCAAATTCTTTAATGGTATCATTTACCAATGCTTCACAATCTGCAAAAACGCCAGCATTACTTTTTACAGCTTTTACTTTAACACCTAGTGTTTCAATTTGCTGAGCTAGTATTGCTGCTTTTTCAGCACTGCTATCACTAACATAAGTAAATACAATGTTACTTCCTTGTTCTGCTAACTTTAAAGCAATTGCTGCACCAATTCCGCGAGCTGCACCGGTAACAATAGATGTTTTTCCTTCTAATAAACTCATAAAAAAGTTTTAAATAAGCATTAAAGTAACAACTAAAACTAGTAATTTATAAATGTATAGAACCACTTGCACAAAAATAAAACCATATAATATAGCCATTAATAAACTTACATACCATTTTTGAGCATAAAACTTCATAATTGCTAAAGTAAAAAAGGAAATGTCGGAAATTATTAATAAAACATCTAGCCATGTATTTCCATCCCAAAAAAAACGCTCCCAGCTTTTATGGAAAATGCTTGCCAAATATGAAATAAATGGAATTAGTAGAAAATGAAATGTTATAAAAAAAGAATTGAGTTCAATTGAAAGAATAAAATGATCGAAGAAAAATTTTTTCTTAATCCAAAACATCAATAACAATAATACACC
>JBKJQV010000154.1:0-3041 GCA_046593815.1 Sediminibacterium sp.
ATTGATCTTTGCATTAAGTCAATACCAATTAAACAACGTATTAGCAGAAGTATTTCCTGCTTTACATGACGAAACTAAGCTATGGATTGCCTACCCAAAAACTGCTAGTAAAATAGCTAGTGATTTAAACCGCGATTGTAGTTGGGAATGCCTTACCAAAAAAGATTACGAATGTGTTCGCCAAGTAGCAATTGATAATGTTTGGAGTGGTATGAGATTTAAGAAATTAGATCAAATACCTAATAAAACAAGAAGCTTTACAGATAGCAAACCGATTCAATCAAATGGAGTAGATTTTGAAAAGCGATTGGTTAAAGCTCCTGTTGAATTAGACCGTTTGTTTACTACCCATGAAGAAGCCAAAGAATTCTTTACTTCTTTATCGTTTACCAATCAAAAAGAATACGTTACTTGGATTGAAGGAGCTAAAAAAGAAGAAACACGTAAACGTAGACTCGAAACTGCTTTAGAAAAATTATTAGCGGGTAAGAGAAACCCATCAGAGAAATAAATAAATACCTAATAAAAAAGAGCCTTTTTAGTATTAAACTAAAGAGGCTCTTGTATTTAAATTAATTCTTTTCTTCCATTTGCATCACTTTTTCAAACAACTCTTCATACTCCAAGTTTAATTCAGACAATCTTTTATTAGATAATTTATACAATAATTCAATTTTGCTATAATCTTCTTTATTGGAATAAATTGTTGGATTGCCCATCTCTGTTTCCAATCTAGTTTTCTCAGTTTGTACTTTCCCTATTTCTAATTCCAACATACTAAGCTTGCGTTGTTGTTTCTGTAAATCCTTTTGTGCTTCTTTATTAATAGGTTGCGAGTTTCGGGTTTCTGGTTTCGGGGTTAAAAGAGGGGGTTGCTTAGTCTGCTCCTTTTTAATTTTTAATTCCTCATTCTTAACTACTAATTCCTCATTTACAGCAGCCTTCTTTTGTTTTTCCATACGCTCATTCCATTCAACATATTCTTGATATGTGCCTTTAAATTCTTTAATCTGTTGATCTACAATTTCCCAAATTTTATTAGCAGTTTTTGATATAAAATATCTATCGTGACTTACCAATATAGTTGTGCCTTCGTATTTATTCAAAGCTTCTGCTAAAAGCTCAACAGAATGCATATCTAAGTGGTTAGTAGGCTCATCTAATATTAAAAAGTTTGCTTTGCTTACAATTGTTTTTGCAAGTGCAACTCTAGCTTTTTCTCCACCACTTAACACTTTAATTTTTTTATCAACATCATCACCACCAAACAAGAAAGCACCTAATAAACTCCTTAATTCCGGATCTGTTTTTTTACTTCCACAATGTTGTAATTCCTCTAAAATTGTATGACCCATTCCGAGGGCTTCTAATTGATGCTGAGCGTAAAAGCTTTGATCAACATTATGTCCCCAAACACGCTCACCAGTGAACTTTTCTGTTCCTGCAACAATACGTAATAAGGTAGACTTTCCTTTTCCGTTTGCACCAATCAAAGCAATTTTATCGCCTCTCTCAATTTCAGCTCCTGCATTGGTTACGATATGATTGTTGCCAAATTGCTTGCAAACATCTTTTAATGTTACCAATACTTTTCCTGGTACTTTATCTAATTGAAAATTTATGCGCAAATCTGGTCTCTCTAATTGCACATCTTCAACCTTATCTAGTTTATCTAATCTTTTTTGTACACTCTGAGCTTGAGCAGCTTTACTGGCTTTGGCTTTAAATCGTTCGATAAATCTTTCTTGTTGTCTGATATAATCTTGCTGATTCTCAAAAGCTTTTTGTTGCATGTCAATACGAATCATTTTCTCTTGTTCGTAATAATCAAAATCACCACTATAAATATGCAATTGCTGCTGATAAATCTCAACAATTTTATTGACCATTCTATTTAAGAAAAATTTATCGTGACTAACAATTACTACGCTTCCTTTATAATGAATTAGGTATTTTTCTAACCATTCAATTGAGGGAAGATCTAAGTGATTGGTAGGTTCATCCATTAACAACACATCTGGCTGTTGCAAAATCATTTTTGCTAGTAATACACGCATTCTCCAACCTCCACTAAATTCTTTATATGGTCTAATAAGGTCTTCATTACTAAAACCTAAACCATGTAAAACTTCTTCAGCTTTATGATGAATATTGTATCCATCCAACACATCTAATTCATGTAAAGCATCTGTATATTTAATTAATAGTTCCTCGCTCTCAGAATTTTTCTCTAATTCAATTCCTAGCGATTCAATTTCTTTTTCTAGTTCACGAACTCTCTCAAAAGCGCCTAAAGCAACTTCTGTTATATTGTCGTTGGTATCAAAACTCAATAGATCCTGGTGTAAATACCCAATAGTAGTTTCTCGACCCTTTTCGAGGGTTCCCTTAGAAGGTTGATATTCGCCTACTAAAACCTTTAATAAAGTAGATTTACCAGTACCATTATATCCCACTAAACCTATACGATCTCCGGGTTGTATATGCCAGGTTGCATCTTCAACTATAGTACGGGCGCCAAACTCGAAAGTCACATTTTGTAATCCAATCAGCATTTCAATAATTAATTTAAGTCGGCAAAGGTAATTCTAAACGGCTCCCAAAATAAATTGCTTTATTTTTGTGCTTTAATATTTTTCATGAAATATTGTTTCACATTAACTATTTATGTCATTTTAATGTCCTGTAACACCCAAGAACAAACGATGAATAAAAATTCATCTCATTTAACTTTAATTAAAACTACCACTAATTCTGAATTATTTAATTGGTCTTTTAAACCCGTTTTAAACAATTATTATGAGTTAAAAGACAATTTTATAGCGGAAAATGATATGATCATTGATAGTTCAGCTAAAAAACTCATGAAAGCAATAGATAGCATTAAATTGGAAGAATTAAATTTTGACAGTACTCTAAAATATAATGCAAAAACTTATACCGATGGTATTAAAGCAGAATTAATCGGATTATTAGGTGAAAAGTTACGAGACGATAAAATGAAGTCTTTCCAAATGATCAGTGAACAACTATACGATCTT
>JBKJQV010000191.1:0-6711 GCA_046593815.1 Sediminibacterium sp.
TAATTCTTTAAGCAATTCAAATGCTTCTTCATTAGTTCCTGCAGTAGTTACAAATGAAGAAGCATTTGAATTGCTTAAAGAATTAGGAATGCCATTCAAAGGAGTTAAGAAAGATTAATTAAACAAAGAATTTTAAACATTATGGCAAAAGAATCAGTAAAAGCCAGGCAAAAAAAGCGCGAAAAAATAGTAGCACAGTATGCTGAAAAGCGTGCAGCTCTTAAAGCAGCAGGAGATTATGCTGGTTTAGACCTACTACCTAAAAACGCTTCTCCGGTTCGTTTAAAAAACCGTTGTCAGCTAACAGGAAGACCAAAAGGTTATATGCGTTATTTCGGTCTGTCGAGAATTATGTTCCGCGACATGGCTTTAAATGGTATGATCCCAGGAGTAAAAAAAGCAAGCTGGTAGAACCCAGTTTAGTAAACAAATTTTAGAACTAGTATAATAATAAAAATATGGTAACTGATCCTATAGCAGACTTCTTAACTAGAATTCGTAATGCTCAGTTGGCTGGTCATAGACTGGTTGAAATTCCTGCTTCTAATTTGAAGAAGCGCTTAACTGAAATTTTGTATGATCAAGGTTATATCTTGAAGTACAAATTTGAAGAAGACAACAAGCAAGGTTTGATTAAGATCGCTTTGAAATACGATCCATCAACTAAACAACCTGCTATTCGTTCTTTGGAAAGAGTTAGTCGTCCTGGTTTACGCCAGTATGCCAAACCTGCAGAAATAAGGCGTGTAATTAATGGATTAGGTGTAGCTATTTTAAGTACTTCAAAAGGAGTACTAACTGATAAGCAAGCAAAAGCGCAGAATGTTGGTGGTGAAGTATTGTGTTTTATTTCGTAATTAATATATTCCGACAATTAAGCCTCTTAGTCGTGGCTGAACACGGACTATCGTTTATAAAAATTAAAAATCGACTATGTCACGTATAGGTAAACAACCAGTAGTTATTCCAAGTGGAGTTACTCTTTCAGTAAACAGCGAAAATGTTGTAACTGTAAAAGGACCGAAAGGCGAATTGAAAGAAGCTATTGATAGAGATATCAAAGTAGAAATTAAAGATGGTGAAATGACTTTTGTTAGACCAACTGATCAGATTCGTCACCGTGCTATGCATGGTTTGTATCGTTCATTAGTAAGCAATATGGTTAAAGGTGTTGTAGAAGGATATAAAAAAGATTTAGAATTAGTGGGTGTAGGTTATAAAGCAGCTAATACTGGTAACGTATTGGATTTATCTCTTGGATATTCTCATAATATTATTTTTGAAATTCCTAGTGAATTAAAAGTTACTACTACAACTGAAAAAGGACAAAACCCTAAAATATTTTTAGAAGGAATTGACAAGCAATTGATAGGACAAGTAGCAGCTAAATTACGCAGCTTACGCAAACCAGAACCATACAAAGGTAAGGGTGTGAAATATGCTGGTGAGATCTTAAGAAGAAAAGCTGGTAAAGCTGCTGGTAAATAAATAATAATGTAAAATATTCCAACTCTTTTAAGTGTTGGGGATTAAATAAAACAAAATGGGTAAACTAATTCAAAGGCAGAAAATCAGATACCGCATCCGTAAAAAAGTTGCTGGTACAGCTGTAAAGCCCCGCCTGGCTGTGTATAGAAGTAATGCAGATATCTATGCTCAATTGATAGATGACGATAACGGAGTTACGCTTGTTGCGGCTTCTTCTCGTGATAAATCTATTGCTGCTCAGAAGGTAACTAAAACCGAAAAGTCTAAATTAGTAGGTGCTTCTGTTGCACTAAAAGCTAAGGAACTAGGTTTGGAAACTTGTGTTTTTGATAGAGGAGGAAATCTTTATCATGGTCGTGTAAAATCTGTTGCAGATGGTGCAAGAGAAGGTGGACTACAATTTTAATTTGCTAACATCAATTAATCGCTCAATAAATGTCTAAAGTAAGCGTAAATAAAGTAAAAGCGGGTGGCGACATCGAACTTAAAGATAAAGTAGTTGCTATTAACCGTGTGGTAAAAACTACAAAAGGTGGACGTACATTTAGTTTTTCTGCACTCGTAGTTGTAGGAAATGAAAATGGAGTTGTTGGCCAAGGTTTAGGTAAAGCAAAAGAAGTACAAGAAGCTATTGCTAAAGGTATTGAAGATGCTAAAAAGAATTTAGTTAAAGTACCTATCATGCATGGAACTATTCCTCACGAACAGTGGGCTAAAGAAGGTGCTGCAAAAGTACTGATTAAGCCAGCTGCTCATGGAGCGGGTGTAATTGCTGGAGGTAGTATGCGTGCAGTTCTTGAGAGTGCGGGTGTTACCGATGTATTAGCAAAAAGTTTAGGATCTGCTAATCCACACAATGTGGTAAAAGCAACAATCAAAGCTTTGAGCTTGTTGAGAGAGCCAATTCAGATTGCTAAAACAAGAACCATTAAGTTAAGTAAAGTTTTTAACGGATAATATAATCCATTATGAAAAAAATTAAGATTACACAAATAAAAAGTGGTATCGACAGATCTGAGCGTCAGAAGCAAACATTAATTGCTTTGGGCTTGAAGAAATTAAATGCCACAAAAGAAGTTGAAGCAACACCACAAATTCTTGGAATGGTTAATAAAGTTAGCCATCTAATAAAAGTTGAAGAGATTGCTTAAAGAATTATGAATTAAGAGTTAAAATTAATTTAATAACTCATAATTCTTAATTTATAATTAATAATTCGCGAGGGGTGATACCCCGTAAGTTCAAAATCAAATAAAATGAAACTACACAATTTAAAACCTGCAGAAGGGTCCGTAAAAAAAGCAATTAGAATCGGTCGTGGAGAAGCATCTGGTAAAGGTGGTACATCAACAAAAGGTAATAAAGGTGGTCAAAGCCGAGCAGGTTATAAAAGCAAAATGGCCCACGAAGGTGGTCAAATGCCAATTCAACGCCGTATTCCTAAGCGTGGATTTAAGAACATCAATCGTATCGATTATAAAGTATTTAACCTTGGTCAATTAGATCAATTGGTAGAAAAATATGGTTTCACAGAAATCTCTTTAGAAAACCTTTATGTTAATGGGTTAATAAACAGAACTGATCGTGTAAAAGTACTTGCTACTGGAGAGTTAAAAGCAAAGTTGAGCTTTAAGATTAATGCAATTAGCGACAAAGCTAAAACTGCAATTGAAGCTTTAGGCGGAACAGTTGAAGTTGTCAAGTAATTTTAATGTAAATTGCCAGACGCATCTTGAATGCGTCTTTTTGGTTTTTTAGTTTTAATGCCATAATTAAGCGAAGTGAAAAAATTAGTTGAAACTTTTAAGAATATCTGGACCATTGAAGAGTTACGCAATAAAATTATTGTAACACTTGCTTTGGTATTAACCTATCGTATTGGGACTCATATTGTTTTACCTGGAATTGATCCGAACAAAATTGAAGCTGCTATGGCTGCTTCAAAAAGTAATGGTCTTTTAGGCATATTTGATATGTTTGCTGGTGGTGCATTTTCACAAGCTTCTATACTAGCTTTAGGTATTATGCCTTACATCTCTGCTTCTATTTTTATGCAGTTGATGACAATTTTAGTTCCTCAATTACAGAAAGTTCAAAAAGAAGGAGAAAGTGGTCGTAAAAAAATTAATCAATGGACTCGTTACCTCACAGTAATTGTTACGGCATTTCAAGCTGGTGCTTATGTAGCATATTTAAATAGTCCTGGATATGCAGAAGCAATCTTACCGGCATATAAAGCATATTTTTGGTTTTCTACTGTTATCACATTAACTGCAGGTACATTGTTTGTTATGTGGTTAGGTGAAAGAATTCAGGATAAAGGTTTGGGTAACGGAACCTCAATCATTATTATGGTTGGAATTCTTGCTCGTTTGCCACAAGCTATCGTTCAAGAATTTGGTGCAAAGAGTGTAAGTGGTGGAGGAGGATTATTGATATTTTTAATTGAAATAGCAATTCTTGTTACCATCATCTTAGGATTAATTATTTTGGTTCAAGGTGTAAGAAAGATTCCTGTTAATTATGCAAAACAAATTATTGGAAACAAGCAATTTGGTGGGGCAAGACAATTTCTACCTGTAAAAGTTAATAGCGCTGGAGTAATGCCGATTATTTTTGCTCAAGCAATTATGTTCTTACCTACGTTAGCATCATTTACTAATTTAGATTCTGCTCAGGGTATAGTTAAAATATTTAACGATCATAGTAATGTTTGGTACATGGTTATTTATTCTGTAATGGTTATAGGTTTTACTTTCTTATATACAGCTTTAATATTTAACCCAAAACAAATTGCAGAAGATTTAAAACGCAATAATGGATTTATACCAGGAGTTCGTCCTGGCCAACCTACTGCAGATTATATTGGAGCTATTATGGATAGAATTACTTTACCAGGAGCAATATTCCTTGCATTTGTAGGTATTTTGCCAGGTTTTGCTCAACGATTAGGAGTAACTCAAGGTTTTAGTTCATTTTTCGGAGGAACTTCATTATTAATTATGGTGGGAGTAGTGTTGGATACTTTACAACAAATTGAAACTTATTTGTTGATGAGGCAGTATGATGGTTTAATGAAAAGTGGAAGAGTTCAAGGAAGGCAAACGGTATCTTCTAGTACCATTTAATAAAAATTATTAGATAACTTTATAAACCTGTTTAGTTGATCTAAACAGGTTTATTTTTTTCAAGGCGAGGAGAAACATATGATCATTTATAAAACAGATGCTGAAGTTGCTTTAATGAAAGATGCAGCAGTTTTGGTAAGTAAAACACTTACTGAAGTAGCTAAAGTGCTTAAACCAGGCATGAATACTTTGCATATAGATCAAATTTGTGCAACCTTTATTAAAGATCATAAAGGGGTATCCTCTTTTTTAAATTATAGAGGTTACCCATTCACTATTTGTGCATCAGTAAACGATGTTGTTGTTCATGGCTTCCCTAATATTGAGCCATTAAAAGATGGTGATATTGTTTCGATTGATATGGGAGTTATTTTAAATGGTTGGCATGGAGATCATGCCTATACATTTATTATTGGAGAAGCAGATAAAGAGGCAATAGAATTAGTAAAAATTACCAAAGAAGCATTGTATAAAGGAATTGAAAAAGCAATCATTAATAATCGGATAGGTGATATTTCTTTTGCCATTCAGGAACATACAGAAATTAAAAATGGATATGGTGTTGTTAGAGAATTAGTTGGTCATGGATTGGGAAGAAGTTTGCACGAAGATCCACAAATGCCTAATTATGGCAAGAGAGGAACTGGACCCAAGCTGAAAGAAAATTTGATACTAGCAATTGAACCAATGATTAATCTTGGATCGAAAGATGTTTACACTGAAGATGATGGCTGGACAGTTAAAACACGTGATGGCAAAGTATCTGTTCATTTTGAACATGATGTTTGTGTAAAAAGACACCATGCACTAATATTATCTGATTATAGTATTATTGAAGCTGCTGAAAAAGCCAATGTTAATTTGAATACGAGTTATTATTAAATTATTCAAACAAATTCAAATAGTATAGTCAGCGCTTTCGCTGTATTGTTTTCTTTATCTTACATCAAATTGAGTTTGATGAGAATTTTATTATTACTTCTTGTTTTTTCTAATTTAATAGTTAGTGTTACTGCTCAATCTGAAGCCACATTATCAATTAGATCATTTAGATCGGAAAAAGAAATTGAGTGGATGAAAGAATACCGCTCTTTTCTATCAATTCCGAATATTGCTGCAGACACTATCGGCCTTAAGCAAAATGCATTATTCATCATGGATATGATGAAAAGAAGAAATATTCAACAAGTTAAGTTGTTGAATGGGACTTCTCTAAATGCTGTACCATCTATATATGGAGAAGTAATTACGCCTGGAGCTACCCGAACAATAATATTCTATGCTCATTATGATGGACAACCTGTTGATAGTTCTCAATGGCATAAAGGACTTAGTCCTTTTGTACCTACCTTGGTAAATGGGTCACTAGAAAAAGGTGCAACTATTATCCCTTTTGAAAATTCTAAATTAAATCCTGACTGGAGAATTTACGCAAGAGGTGCATCAGATGATAAAGCAGGTGTAATGGCTATCTTATCTGCCTATGAAGCAATTAATAAAAAAGGTTTCAAATTGAATTATAATATTAAGTTCTTTTTTGAAGGAGAGGAAGAAGCAGGGTCTACTCATTTATCAGAAATATTTCAACAAAATGAATCTTTATTACAATCAGACGGTTGGGTAATATGTGATGGCCCTGTCCATCAATCTGGTAATAAGTCCATCATCTTTGGTGTAAGAGGAGATGCGCATGTAAGCATAACAGTTTATGGCCCTAGTAGGCCTTTGCATAGTGGTCATTATGGAAATTGGGCGCCTAATCCTGGCTTAATGCTTGCTCAATTGCTTTCATCAATGAAAGATAACAAAGGAAGAGTAACCATCAAAGGATTTTATGATGATACAAAACCCTTAACAAGAGAAGAACAAAAAGCGGTATCAAATATTCCTCCTGTTGGCGATCAAATGAAAAAAGAATTAAAGTTTTTGAATGAAGAAATGGAGGGAGTGAGTTTGGAAAAATCAATACTAATGCCTTCTTTAAATATTAATGGAATGCAAAGTGGCAATGTAGGAAAAAAAGCTAGTAATGTTATTCCTGTTACAGCATCTGCTGTTTTAGATTTAAGATTGGTACCAGGAAATGATTACCCAT
>JBKJQV010000297.1:0-5558 GCA_046593815.1 Sediminibacterium sp.
GAAACTAAAAGTTCATTGATTCATATTGTTGGACACTTACAACAATTAATTTCAACTGCAATGGGTACTATTGTTGAAGTTCAATTCGCCAACGACTGTATTGGTGATGAAGCAACAAATAAGTCATCATCATTAAAAGCAGGTGAAGTTTTATTATTAGAAAATTTGCGTTTTTATAAAGAAGAAGAAAATGGAGATACTGTTTTTGCCCAAAAGTTAAGTATGCTTGGTGATGTATATGTAAATGATGCTTTTGGTACTGCACATAGAGCACATGCTTCTACAGCTGTAATTGCTAAATATTTTGCAAGTGGTAAAAAAATGTTTGGACTACTAATGGAAGCTGAAGTAAAATCTGCAGAACTTGTTTTACATAAAGCTGAAAAGCCATTCACTGCAATAATAGGAGGTGCTAAAGTGAGTGATAAAATTTTAATAATCGAAAATTTATTAGAAAGGGCTACCGATATTATTATTGGCGGAGGTATGGCTTATACTTTTATGAAAGCACAAGGTGGTAATATTGGAAAGAGTTTATGTGAAGATGATAGAATAGCTACTGCAACCGAAATTCTAAAAAAAGCAGAAGAGAAAGGTGTTTGCATTCACTTACCTAGTGATAGTATTATTGCAGATAATTTTGCTGCAGATGCTAATACATCAACATCTCAATCAAATAATATTCCTGATGGCTGGATGGGATTAGATATTGGCCCTGATGCATGTAAACAATTTTCAAATGCTATTAAACGCTCTAAAACTATTTTGTGGAATGGACCAATGGGTGTTTTTGAAATGGAAAAATTTCAACATGGAACTAAAGCAATTGCTGTTGCTGTGGCTGAAGCTACAGCCAATGGTGCTTTTAGCTTAGTAGGGGGTGGTGATAGTGTTGCTGCTGTAAACCAGTTTGGCTTTACCGATAAAGTAAGTTATGTAAGCACTGGAGGTGGAGCTATGCTAGAATATTTTGAAGGAAAAACGCTTCCAGGTATTGCTGCAATTACTGAATAATTAAGCAACATCCTCACCTGTTGCGGCTTTTAGTAAACTGTACCAATCTTCTTTTGTTAGTTTTATTTGACTAGCTTTTTTAGCTTGCTCAAGTCGCCTTGGTTTTGTTGTTCCAATAATGGTTACAATATTAGATGGATGAGTATGCAAAAAAGCTAATAAAATTTCATTCACTCCTGTATCATATTTCTGAGAAAGCAATGTTGCTTCTTTTGTTATGCTTCTAAAATTAGATTGCAAATCATCGGTTAATAAACCTCCACCTAAAGGAGCCCATGCCATCGGTATAATTTTATTCTCTAAACAATTATCCAATACTCCATTATTAAATGGTAATAAACAAATTATTGAAACTTCAATTTGATTATAACTTATCGGTACATAATGTTTGAGCATATTTATATGATGTGGCAAAAAATTAGATACGCCAAATTCAATTATTTTTCCTTGTTGTTGTAATTGTTGAATTGCTTCTGCAACTTCATAAGGATTCATTAAAGGATCTGGACGATGAATAAGCATTACATCTAAATAATCTGTTCCAAAGTTTTTTAATGATTGTTCAACCGATTGAATAATATGTTTTTTACTAGTATTGTATGATTTAATTGTGTGTGCTGATCTATTTTCAGTTACCATTTGAATACCACACTTGGTAATGATTTTAATTTTAGAGCGGATTGTTTTATCTTCTTTTAATGCGTCTCCAAATTCTTCTTCTGTAGTGTAATCGCCATAAATATCTGCATGATCAAAACAACTGATATCCATCTCTAAGCATTGTTCAATCATTGCTCTGTATTCAATGGTTGAATAATTTGCGCCCCATTTTCCCCAACGCATACATCCTGCAATTGGCGAATTAATTGGAATTGAATTTTTCATGACGGTAATTTAAATAAAAAATCCTCCCTGAAAAAATCAGGAAGGATCTATTATTTGATGGTTGCTTAGATTAATATCTGTTATATCCACCGCCGCCGCCATTGCTGTTTCCACGATCGCGATTTCCACCGCCACCATATCCACCGCCGCCGCTGCGATTTCCACCACCGCCACCACCGTAACCGCCACGACTTCCGCCGCCGCCGCTTCCACCACCACCATAAGGCTTCTTCTTAAAGCCGCCTCTGTCGCCTTCTGGGCGTGGGGTAGATTCGTTTACTACGATTTTGCGCTCCATAACATCTGTGTCATGAAGGCCAGCGATAGCAGCACGAGCCGCTTCGTCATCAGCCATTTCAACAAAACCGAAACCTTTGCTACGGTCGTTGTTAAATTTGTCGGTAACAATTTTTGCACTAGTTACTTCACCGAAAGGAGTAAAAAGGGTTTGCAGGTCTTCACTAGACATGTTCCAGTTCAGATTTCCAACGTAAATGTTCATTTTTAAAAAATTAAGTGATCAAAAAAACCAAAGCAAAATCAGTAACCAATAACCCTGAACCATTTACGTAAAAAACGTTCTGAGACCTGGACCTTTTGCCTATGGACGCGTAAAGATAGGGGTTTTCGTTAAAAACCAAAAAAACCTGCTTTTAGGGCAGGTTTTTTAATTATTTGGAATATTTATTATTCTCCAATTACTTCAAACTCAATCTCAGTATTGTTTCCATTACCAAAATCGATAGTTGCTTTATAAACACCCAATTCTTTCACTTCGTCAGTAATAGAAATGCGCTTACGATCGATTTCATATCCTTTCTGGTCGCGGATTGCACGTGTAATTTGTAATGCAGTAACAGAACCAAATATTTTACCAGAAGTACCAGTTTTAGCTCCAACTTTTACAGGAGATGCTTTCAATACTTCGATCACTTTATTGATCTCAGCAAGCATAGCAGCTTCTTTCTTAGCTTTAACTTTCAACTTCTCTTCTAGTTGCTTAAGATTAGATGGACTAGCTTCTATGGCAAATTTTTGAGGTATTAAGAAATTACGAGCATATCCGTTTTTTACAGCTACGAGTTCATTTCTACCACCTAAATTGTCTACATCTTGAATTAAAATAACTTGCATTGTTGTTTTTTTTAGTCCCAGCGCCCAATCTTTTTTTATGATTTGACTGTCCTCCTAGAATTAACTAGGGTTAGGGATGGTTAACTAATTGATTCTATTTATATAAATCAGTTACGAAAGGCATTAAAGACATTTGACGTGCCTTTTTAACAGCTTCAGTTACTTTACGTTGATACTTTAAAGAGTTACCAGATAAACGACGAGGTAATAACTTACCTTGCTCATTTACAAATTTCTTTAAGAAATCGATGTCTTTATAGTCAACATATTTGATACCATACTTTTTAAAGCGGCAGAATTTTTTCTTTGGCTTTTCCTGTTTAATGGCTGTCAGGTATTTGATTTCATTCTTTGCCATGATTAAGCCTCCGTTTTTTCAGTTCTTGGAAATCCGCCATTCCTTTTTGTGTAGTTGTACTCGACGGCGTATTTATCGAGACGGGTAGTCATATGACGCATAACTTGCTCGTCACGTAATAATTGGATTTTCAGTTTCTCAACGATGTCTGAAGGTCCTGTAAATTCTAGTACCCAATAAATGCCAGTTGTTTTTTTCTGGATTGGGTAAGCGAGTGATTTTAAACCCCAAGGATTCGTGTGTACCGTAGCTCCATCGTTTTGAGCGATAAGATCTTGGTACTTTTTCTGAGAAGCTTTAAAATCTTCTTCAGAAAGAACCGGTGTAAAAATCACCATCAATTCGTAATTGTTCATTACTTGAATATTTAGGTTAAAAATTGGTTTTATCCCAGTGGATCTCGCCTAGGGCGAGAAATCTGCCAAAAACAGATTTGGGGCTGCAAAAGTAGGGATTTTACAGGGTTTAACCAAATTAGTTACCAGCCATTTCTATCATTTCGCTTAGTTCGGTCATTAATTTATCTGCATTGGCATCTCCACCCACACTTTTAAACTTCACTTTGCCGTCTTTACCTATGATAAACTTGGTTGGAATTCCTTCCACTTTATATTTTGTTACTACTCTGTAATCCCCAGATTCTTCTTTCTCGTCATATAACACATTAAATGTATATTTATTTGAAGCGATGAATTCAGTAACTTCTTTTGCTCTTTTTTCTTGTGTATCCTGATTTTCCCATGTATCAATAAACACAAAAGCAACATCTGATCGATTTTTATATTTATCGATTGTTTTTTGCATTCCCGGGAAAGAAACTTTACATGGTCCACACCAAGTTGCCCAAAAATCTACCACAACTACTTTTCCTTTTAAATCGGCTAAACGAACATTATTGCCTTGCAAATTTTTTAAATTAAAATCAACAGATTCTTCATTCATTATTTTTTTAGCCAACTCTGTTTTTGCTTTCATACCTCCGGATTCTGCCAATGCTGTCATTTTTTTATCAGCTTCAGCAGCAGAACCTGTTTGCTTAATAAGTGCATTTCTCAAAACATCTTTGGTTATTTTTCCTGCATTGTTTTCTGCTATCATCGGACTTAGCTTTTCTATTATTTTTTCAGGAAATAATACTTTTTCAGCTGCTTGTGCATATCGATCATTGTAATCTGACTGTTTCCATTTAGTAATGAATCCGCCAATTTCAGCATATTTTAAAGAACTGCTATAGTCTCTTAATTTAAACAAAGCATTGGCATAGGTATCTGTATACATTGAGTAAGTAGAGTTTCTAGCATCATACCACATTTTATCACTCATTAAATCTGGCTTAACTGTTGTGGGAGCATCCAGTTGTTGCTTAGCCCATTGAACAGTCCATTTAGACAATTGCTCTGATTGAGAATACATAGTGTCTTTTTCGTGAGCCCATGTCCAAGCTAAATTATTATAAATACTTGCTTTATTTTCTGGTGAAATTTTAGTGGCATATTGCTCCAATTTTTCAATTGATATACCTGTTTTATTATTTGCGTATGAACTTACTAATGTGGAGTATAATCTGCTATTCATTACTTTATCCATATCGTCTTTAACAGGGTTCTTAGCAATATACTCATCAATAGCAATCATTCTTTTGTCGAGGTCAGCAATTCCATTAATAGTAACCCTTTCAGTGTTTTTTTTCCAATTGCCATCAGGATATTTTTCTTTCATTGTTTTTTGAACTGCTGAAGATTTATCAAGTTGTTTTATTCGAGTGTAATAGAATGACATCATATCATAGTCTTCCTCAGTTAAATTTCCTTTGGCTTCTATCTCTTCTATACTTTTAATAATAATAGATTCAGCGTCTTTCTTTTTTACCCTATTCAGTAAACTAAAATATTGACCCATCATTTTATTTCTACTATTTGGATTTGCATCCCAATCTTTTTCTACAAGTGCTAAACCTTTCTCAACATTATTTTCTGTGCCTAAAAAATATTCTCCAAAACCATTTGAGGAAATGCCTCCGAGGGTATAATTTGCTCCTGGTAACTCTTTGCCAGAAGCATCGAATACAGGAATTAAATAACCATTCTTTTTATTATCGTCTTTTACTTCACCCTCTTTAGCACTAAATGCAATTAAAGTTGCGTTTGCAGGTACAACAAATGTTCCG
>JBKJQV010000350.1:0-8766 GCA_046593815.1 Sediminibacterium sp.
ATGGACAAAACATGGATTGGTATTAGGAGAAGGCAAGTATAAAAATTTCTGGTCCAAGTCTGGAGCTATAGTTGCCCAATGGAATGGAAATAAAACGGTGGCTACTAAAATACAAGGTAAATATTGGATGTATTTTGGTGATACTAAATTGTTTATGGCAACTTCAGTAGATGGAATACATTGGGAAGTTGCAGAAAATGAAGAAAGCAAAAAACCTATTGAAGTTTTGCAACCACGCCCAGGCTATTTCGATAGTAGATTAGTAGAGCCTGGTCCTTATGCTATTTTGCAAAATGCAGGTATAGTATTGATATACAACGGGAGTAATGCAGCTGATTATAATGATACAATGCTGCCAAAGTATACCTATAGTGCAGGTCAAGCATTATTTGATAAAAACAATCCATATAAACTTATTGCTAGGACTGATACCAATTTTATAAAGCCTGATAAAGCGTATGAAAAGAAAGGAGAAGTAAATGAAGTATGTTTTGTTGAAGGGTTGGTGAAATTTAATAATCAGTTATTCCTATATTATGGAACAGCAGACTCTCGCATTGCAGTAGCTACAAAACAACTTCTAAAATAAACTACGATCAATCAACCAAATTCATACACCATCAAATTATTAAAATGGAAATTAAATCATCGTATTTCTATTGTCTTTTTTTATTCAGCTTTATTTTGCTGGTAGCAGTTGAGAGTTGCAGTTCAACAGTATCAAAAGATAATCAAAACGTTACTGAAGAAAAAAATAGACATGAAATATATACAATGCTAGATTCCTTTAATTTTGCTGCTGCAAAAGCCGATTTTAAAACTTACTTTAACTTTTATACTGAAGACGCTATTTTTATTGGCACAGATGCAACCGAAAGATGGAATAAAAAAGATTTTATGGCTTATGCAAAACCTCATTTTGATAAAGGGAAGGCCTGGAATTTTAAATCACTCGAACGACATATTTATTTTGATCAATCAGAAAATATTGCATGGTTTGATGAACTACTCAATACACAAATGAAAATTTGCAGGGGATCTGGTGTATTAATAAAACAAGGAAGTAGTTGGAAAGTAAGACAGTATGTATTATCGGCTTCAATTCCCAATGATATAATGAATGCGGTTGTAAAAATGAAAGAACACATTGAAGATTCATTGATTCAAAAATATTAAATTTATTAAAATGAAACAATCTAAAATATTTCTGAGTTTTTTGATAATAATACTTTTATGTAACTTATACATTCAAGTAAATGCACAAAACTCCAAAGCAAATAATTATCAAACATTAGTGCAATTATACAATGAGTTGCGAATATTAGAAAGAACTACTTTACCTAATGGCGTTCCTGATTACCGTAGTGCAACTATTATCAAAACACAACAAACTTTATTGCAATACAAAAACCGTTTGCAAAAGATTGATACAACTGGATGGACTGCAGAACAAAAAGTAGATTATGTATTGTTGCATGCAGAAATGAATGCACTGGATTATAATTGTCGCATTTTAAAACCTTGGGTTCGCGACCCTGCTTTTTATGCCATTGTTTTTGATGAACAAAGCGATACACCTGATCATGAAGGCCCTACTAGCTTTGCAGCTATTGAACTTTGGAACTATGCTTTTCCCTTATCTGCTGGTGATCAAAAAAAAATCGTAGCTCAATTAAAAGTTATTCCGCCTTTATATGAGCAGGCTAAAATAAATCTCACAGGCAATGCCCGTGATTTGTGGAGTGCAGGTATTGAAAATATCAAGGGTCAGGTAGAATTGCTGGATGAACTTTCTAAAAAAACAAGCAATGATGGCGATGAATTAAAAAATGCTATTGCTGATGCAAAGCAAGCTGCATTAAATTTAATTATATGGCTACAAAAAGAATTGCCAACAAAAAATGGCCCTTCTGGAATTGGCAAAGAAAATTATACATGGCATATGCGCAATGTAATGATGATGCCATTTTCATGGGAAGAAGAATTGACTTTATTAACAAGAGAACTGAACCGTGCTTATTATTCATTACAATTAGAAAGAACACATAATAAAAATCTTCCAGAATTAAAAGCATATTCAACGCAAAAAGAATTTTCTGTGGGTACTGATGCTGCAGTAAAACATCTAATGAGTTTTTTAAAACAGAAAGAAATTTTACCAATAAAAAAATATATGGAACCGGCTTTGAGAAAGCATATTGGTACATTTGTTCCTGAAGAAAAACGAAATTTCTTTGCAAATATTAGTTTTCGTGTACCGGATGTATTGTATGCTCACTCTACACATTGGTTTGAAATTGCACGGTTAACTGAAGAGCCTCATTCAAATATTATTCGCAGAACTGCATTACCTTATAATATGTGGATGCAACGTTCAGAAGGATTGGCAACTTTTATGGAAGAAACTTTTATGCATGCCGGTTTATGGGATGATAATCCTCGTGCAAGAGAATTAGTTTGGATAATGTTGGCGCAACGTTGCGCAAGAGGCTTGGCTTCACTGTATGCTCAGGCAAATATGATTAATTACGAACAAGCAAGAAAATTTCAAGTAGAATGGACGCCCAAAGGATGGACAGGCGATGAAAGTCTTGTTGGGTTTGAACAGCATTTGTATTTGCGCCAGCCAGGATATGGAACAAGTTATGTAACCGGAAAATATTTTATTGAAAAGTTAGTAATGGATATGGGTGTAAAAGAAGATAATCATTTAAAACTGTATAACTTTTTCGATAAATTATATGCAACAGGTATTCTTCCATTGTCGTTGGTTAGTTCGGAGATGATAAAAAAATAAAAAATTTGAATAAAATATAGAAAAGTCTACAACTATAAAGAGTAGGTAACAGTTAAACATTTTTTTATGCTAAAATCTATTCAATATTTTATTTTTATAGTTTTACTCGCTATTATAAGCTGTAAAGCTCCTCAAAAGAATAGTTATCAACTAACAAAAAATTACAATCCTGATAATTTAAAGTTGTTTAAAGAAATTGTGCAACTTGATAGCTTATTCTTTGATGCCTATAATAATTGTTCTACTATGCTAGAAAAGTATGGAACATTTTATTCAGATAATATTGAGTTTTATCATGATGAAGGTGGTTTTATGACGTCTAAGAAAGATATAATTAATGCAACTCAAAAAAATATTTGTGGTAAAGTAACTCGAGAGTTGATAAATGGGAGTATAGAAGTATATCCTATTAAAGGTCACGGAGCTATTGAATTTGGGTTGCACCGATTCCATAACAATCAAGAACCGCCGGGTTCGCCTTCACGAGTTGGGAGGTTTACCATTATTTGGCATAAAGAAAATGATCAATGGAGAATCTCAAGAGTTGTTAGTTTACATTAATTGATTTGAATAAAAAAAGGCCGCTCAAACATGGCGACCTTTTAAATTTTCTCTTGTTTAATTATACTATCAACAACGCATCTCCATAACTGAAGAAACGGTATTTATCTTTAATTGCTTTTTTATAAGCTTCCATAGCTAAATCATATCCTGCGAATGCGCAAGTCATAATTAGTAAACTTGTTTTTGGCAAATGAAAATTAGTAACTAAGCTATCAGCAATATTAAATTTATAAGGAGGGTGAATAAAATGGTTGGTCCATCCTTCACTTGGCTTCAATAATTTTTGAGCAGTAAAACTACTTTCCATTGCTCTCATAGTCGTTGTGCCAATTGAGCAAATTCGTTTACCCGTTTCTCTTGCCTTATTCACAATTGCACAAGCTTGTTCATCTATAGCATAATATTCAGCATCCATTTTATGTTTGCTTAAATCTTCTACTTCAATTGGTCTAAAAGTGCCTAAACCAGTATGCAACGTAACTTCAGCAAAACGAATACCTTGTATTTCGCAACGCTTAATTAATTCTTTACTAAAGTGTAATCCTGCAGTTGGAGCAGCAACAGCGCCTTCATGTTTTGCATAAACTGTTTGGTATCTTTCTTTATCTTCTTCATCTGGCTTGCGCTTGATGTATTTAGGTAAAGGAGTTTCTCCTAAGAATTCTAACATTTTTTTAAAGCTAGCATCATCATCATCCCATAAAAAACGGATGGTTCTACCACGGCTAGTAGTGTTATCAATTACTTCTGCAACCAACTCTTCGTTGTCGCCGAAATACAATTTGTTTCCTACTCGAATTTTTCTTGCGGGATCAACTATTACGTCCCATAAGCGATTAGGTTTATTCAATTCACGCAATAAGAAAACTTCAATTTTGGCACCAGTCTTTTCTTTACGGCCATACATTCTTGCTGGAAATACTTTGGTATTGTTTACTACAAACACATCTTTGTCGTCATAATAATCCAAAATGTCTTTGAAATTACGATTCTCCATGTGCCCACTTTTACGATCTACAACCATTAAGCGGCTGTCTTCTCTTCTTTTTGTGGGATTTTGTGCAATGAGGTTTAGTGGAAGGTCGAACTTGAACTGTGATAATTTCATGTAACTAATCTTGTTTTAGATGATAGCCACAATCGGTTTACTGTCCCAACAAGTTGGGAGGAGATAACTTCATGTTACGGCATGAATTTTTAGAAGGCTGCAAAGGTAATCAAATAACAGGTAAATTCCAATTCAATTCGATTCTTTGTAATTAGTTGATAATCAGCTTTAAAAGTGTAAATTCTACTTCAGAATTCCTTTAGGAATCGCATTGATCAATTCTTTGGTATAATTGTCTTGAGGATGGTAGTAGATAGAATCGGCATCTCCAATTTCTACTAGTTTGCCTTTTTGCATCACTATTATTCTGTCACTTATGTATCGAACAACCGATAAATCATGTGAAATAAACAAAGCGGTAAAATTAAAAGTTGCTTTTAAATCATTCAGTAAATTAAGTACTTGTGCTTGCACACTCACATCTAATGCCGAAACACTTTCATCACAAATAATAAAAGAAGGTTTTAATGCCAATGCTCTGGCAATAACAATTCTTTGACGCTGTCCACCACTAAATTCATGTGGGTACCGATTAAAATGTTCGGGTAATAAATCCACTTTTTCTAATAACTCAATTACTTGCTCTTTTGCTTGGGATTTATTTTTTGCAAGATGATGAACTAGTAATGGTTCAGCAATTGCATCTCCAATTTTCATTCTAGGATTTAATGAAGAATATGGATCTTGAAAAATAATCTGTATCTCTTTTCTTAATGCTTTTATTGCTGAAGCATTTGCTTTAGTAAGGTCATTTCCTTTGTAATAAATGCTCCCTGCACTTGCAGGAATAAGTTGAAGTAATGCTCTGCTCAATGTGCTTTTACCGCAACCAGATTCACCAACTAGTCCTAATGTTTCTCCTTCATAAATATCAAAGCTAATATCATCCACTGCTTTAGTAAACTGGATGGGCTTTCCAAAGAAATTATTTTTAGTTGGAAAATGAACCGATAAATTTTCTACATGTATTAATAGTTTATCAGAAGCTTTATTATGTTGACTTGTAGCTGATTCTTTTGCAATATTTTTTTGCTCAATTCCCAATTCATCTCCACCAATAAAATCACTTACTACTGGCAACCTTTGTCCCTTTGGATGCAATGCTGGTCTGCATGCCAGTAATGCTTTTGTATAAGGATGTTGTGGATTGTTAAATAATTCTGTTGCGGTATTTTCTTCTACAATATTTCCTTTGTATAAAACAATTACTTTCTGTGCAATTTCTGCAACTACTCCAAAGTCGTGCGTAATAAAAATTACGCCCATATTTTTTTCTATTTGAAGTGATTTTATCAGCTCCAATATATTTTTTTGAACAGTTACATCTAATGCAGTTGTTGGTTCATCACAAATAAGCAAGTCGGGCTCACAACTAATTGCCATTGCAATCATTACTCGTTGTTTTTGTCCACCACTTATTTGATGTGGGTACCTATTAAACATTTGAGAAGGTTCTGGTAGTTTAACCTTCTCAAATAAAGCAATTGTTTTGGCTTTTGCTTCCTTGTTATTTAAGCCTAAATGTGTTTGAATAGCTTCCATTACTTGAAACCCGCAAGTAAGAACTGGGTTGAGGGAAGTCATAGGTTCCTGAAAAATCATGGCAATTTTATTGCCTCGCAAAACAGATAAATCGTCTTTTGAAATCTTTAGAAGATCAAGATTAGTTCCATTATTGCTAAAATTGATGCTACCATTGATAAATTGTGCAGGCGGACTGGCCAATAGCCCTAAAATTGACAAAGCAGTTATGGATTTGCCAGATCCTGATTCTCCAACAATAGCCACAATTTCGCCCTTATTTATTTGAATGTTAATATTGTTCAAAGCGGGCTGTAAACCAGTTATTCCTTCAAATGAAACGGATAAATCCTCAATTTGCAAAAGGCTTTTATACATACTCTCCACAAGTTAAGCGGAAATGAAATTTTTGAAGGGTATTTTTTACACAATGATTCGCATTATTGCCGCTGTTTCACCTAATTTTGCATCACTAAATACATATATGATTCGTAAAAATTGGTGGAAATTATTGTCATTTGTTTTACTGCTTTATACCTGTGTTTATGGATTTTTAGTAAAAGTACCCAAGCTCGACGATCGATTACAGGAATCTATTCGTAATTTTTTCTTTCACGTGCCAATGTGGTTTGGCATGATGATTCTTTTGTTTGTCTCTGTAATTTATGCAATTAAGTATCTACGAAATCCAACAATTAGAAGTGATGCATATTCATCTGCTTTTGCTAATAGTGGTATTGTATTTGGTGTTCTTGGTTTGATTACAGGTTCATTTTGGGCTAATTATCAATGGGGTAGCCCCTGGAGTGGAGATCCAAAACAAAATGGGGCAGCAATTGCTATATTAATTTATCTAGCTTACTTTGTACTCCGCGGAAGTATGAATGATGATGAAAAGAAAGCTAGGATTGGAGCGGTATACAATATTTTTGCATTTTTTATGCTATTTCCTACTTTATGGATTTTACCAAGATTAACCGAATCATTACATCCTGGTGGACAAGGTACTGAAGGCAATCCTGGAATTAATGGAAAGGATATGGATATGCATATGAGAACTGTATTTTATCCAGCAGTTATTGGGTGGACTTTATTAGGAGTTTGGATAAGTACTTTAAAAATTAGATATATTTTATTAGCAGAAAATAAATTTTCAAATGAATAGAATCAAAATATATTTTATTGGAATATTACTATTAATTTTCAATTCAACAATTCAAGCGCAGTCGGCACCAGAACAGGATATCATGAGAAGTAATGGAAAGATTTTTGTAGTGATGGGTGTAGTTGTTATAATTCTAATAGGGCTGTTTACTTATGTTAATAGTATTGATCGAAAAATAACTCGTTTAGAAAAAGAAAATTCTCAGAAATAATTATTTTTTTCAAAAGTGTAATAAATCTATAAAACGATTGCCAATGTCAAATCAACATGAATACAGTTTTTTTCAAAGTGTTGAAAAAAGGTTGGATAAAGCCGCCGCATTTACTAATTGGAATAAGGGCTTATTAGAACAAATTAAAGCTTGTAACAGTGTTTACAGAATGCGTTTTCCAGTAAAAATGGATAGCGGAGATATTGAAGTTATTGAAGCTTATCGTGTACAACATTCACAACACAAATCGCCTTGTAAAGGAGGGATACGTTTTAGTGATGAAGTAAATCAAGACGAAGTAATGGCGTTAGCTGCTTTAATGACTTATAAGTGCGCTATAGTAAATGTGCCCTTTGGAGGAGGTAAAGGCGGTATTAAAATTAATCCAAAGAAATACAGTGTATATGAATTAGAAAAAATTACACGACGTTATACTAGTGAATTAGTTAAGAAAAATTTCATCGGACCAGGTATTGATGTTCCTGCTCCTGATTACGGAACCGGCGAACGCGAAATGGCTTGGATAGTTGATACTTATGCTTCATTGAAACCCGGAGATATAGATGCTGCTGGTTGTGTAACAGGAAAGCCAATTACGCAAGGTGGTGTACGAGGAAGAAAAGAAGCAACAGGTTTAGGCGTTTTCTTTGGAATTAGAGAAGTATGTAATATGCCAGAAGCAATGAAGAAACTTGGTTTAACAATTGGTGTTGAAGGAAAAACAGTTGTAGTTCAAGGTTTAGGAAATGTTGGATACCATAGTGCCAAATTTTTCCGTGAACATGGTTCTAAAGTAATTGCAATAGCAGAGCATGATGGGGCAATTTATAATGAAAGTGGTTTAAACGAAGAAGATGTGTTTCAACACAAATTTGCAACAGGTTCTATCTTAAATTTTCCTGGTGCTACAAACCTTGCAAAGAGCAATGATGCATTAGAATTAGCTTGTGATATTTTAATTCCAGCGGCTTTAGAAAATGTAATTAATGGAACTAACGCAAACAATGTAAAAGCAAAAATTATTGGAGAAGCTGCAAACGGTCCATTAACCCCAGAAGCAGATGAAATTTTTATAGCTAAAGGAATATTAGTAGTTCCTGATATGTATCTAAATGCTGGTGGTGTTACTGTTTCTTATTTTGAGTGGTTAAAAAATTTGAGTCACGTTCGATACGGTAGAATGGAAAAAAGATTTACCGAAAATTTGAATATGCATATTTTAGAACAAATGGAATCGTTAACAGGTAAAAAAGTTTCTGAAGAAGAAAGAAAATCAATTTTGCACGGTGCAGATGAAGTAGATTTAGTTCATAGCGGATTAGAAGAAACAATGATTACTGCAACTAGAGAAATAATGGATATCTGGAATAAGAACCCTGAAATACCTGATATGCGCACGG
>JBKJQV010000256.1:0-18371 GCA_046593815.1 Sediminibacterium sp.
AATCTGTAAATTTTAATAACCCAGCAACATATGGCTCATTTTATATGATCTCCTATGATGTTGCTTTAACAATAGATTCCAGAAATTTAAAAAGCAATAACCCTTCAGGTTCATTTAGTTCTGTATATTTTATTCCTGCATACTTAGCTATTGGCTTTCCTTTGAACAAAACTAAGGGGTTAGGAATGTCTTTTGGATTAAAGCCAATTAGCACAATCGACTATAATGTTTCTACAAGAGAAAAAATATCTTTTGATAGTGTTGGTACTAATTATGAAGGAAAAGGTGGTTTAAATGAGGCTTTTATAGGAATAGGTAAAAAATGGAAGCAATTACAAATTGGCTTTAATACAGGTTACCGATTTGGTAAAAAAGATATAAGTACCAAAAAGATTTTTTTGAATGATACAGTTACTTATCATAATTCAAACACTTTATCAAAAACAAATATTGGAGGCGTTTTTTTACATTTAGGCATCCAATATGAATTTTCAGTTCATAAGGTTGAAAATAAAGTAACAAAATCAACCGAAAATTATTTATTGCGTTTTGGCGGAACAACCAATTTAACTCAAAACTATTCTGCCAATCAATCAAAAGAAGTTGAAACCTTCGTTACAGGTCCTACAGGAAATTTAATTACAATTGATAGTGTTTACAAGGAACAAAATATAAAAGGAATCTTAACAATGCCTGCTACTTATGAAGCAGGTGTAGTATTACACAAAACAGTAAGTAATACAAGAGGAGTTTTTGAATTATGGTCTTTGGGAGTTGAATACACTTCTACAAAATGGCAAAATTATCGTTTTTACGACAAACCAGATAATGCTTTAAGCAATAGTTGGTTGTTAAAAATAGGCGGACAAATTAGCCCTAACCCACAAGCGACACGTAATTATTTAAACAATGTGAATTACCGTTTTGGTATAAATTATGGTAAAGATTATATCAATGCCGATGGTAATGGACTGAAAACTATAAGTGCTTCATTGGGTGCTGGATTCCCTATTCGTAAATGGAGGGCATATGAAACTCAATATACTGTTGTTCAAACTGCACTTCAATTTGGCAAAAGAGGTTCTAGTGTAAATAATATTACAGAATCTTTTTTCCAATTTACTTTTGGATTAAGTCTAAACGACAATTGGTTTATTAAACGTAAATATGATTAACATCTATAATCATAAAAATAAATGGATTGCAGCCTTTTTTATTGGCTGCTTTTTTATGATTGGTTGCGAAAATGATGTGAATGAAGTAAAGCAATTGGGTAAAAAAAGGCCTGGAATTGAAGAAGGAATAAATATTACTAGTTATTTAAGCACAAATGGAATAATGAAAGCAAAACTAACTGCTCCATTATTATTAAGGTACCAAGGAGATAGTTCATTAAAATCGGAATTTCCTAAATCTTTGTACGTAGAATTTTACAATGATAGTGCTAAAGTAGAAACAAGACTAAGTGCTAAATATGGTAGGTATTTAGAACAAGACAGGAAAATATTCTTAAGAGATAGTGTTATTATTATTAGAGTAAATGGCGATACGCTTACTACCAGTGAGTTGTATTGGGACCAAACATTAGGTAAATTTTATACAGATAAATTTGTTACGATTTCTCAACGAGAACCTCGACAAAAATTATTTGCAAAAAAAGGTTTTTTTTCTAATCAAGAATTAACACAGATAACATACAATGAATTACAGCCAGGGAGTTATATTATCTTGCCAGATAGTACAGCGAGTCCTATAAAACAATAATTCATCATTTTTAATTAATAATTCAACATGGAATACAGATTAATGGGTAAAACAGGACTTCAATTGAGTGTTTTAAGCTTCGGAAGTTGGGTTACATTTCATAAACAAATAAATGATAATAGCGCAGATGAGTTAATGGGTATTGCCTATGATAATGGCATTAACTTTTTTGATAATGCAGAAGTTTATGCTTTAGGAGAAAGTGAGAAAATGATGGGGCGTGTTTTGAAAGCAAAAAATTGGGAACGTAGCTCATATGTACTTTCATCAAAAGCATTTTTTGGTTGGAGAGGTACAAACAACAAGCCCAATCAAACAGGATTAAGTCGTAAACACCTTACAGAAGCTTGTAATGAAGCTTTGCAACGTTTACAAACCGATTACCTCGATTTGTATTATTGTCACCGTCCCGATAAATCAGTTCCAATAGAAGAAGTTGTGTTTACCATGAACAACCTCATTCAACAAGGAAAAATATTGTATTGGGGAACGAGTGAATGGAGTGGTGTAGAAATAATGGAAGCTCATAGAGTTGCTCAATCATTTCGCTTAATCGGTCCTTCTGTAGAACAACCTCAATACAATTTATTCGAAAGAAATAAAATGGAAAACGATTACCTACAAGTATTTAAAAATGTAGGATTAGGTACTACAATATGGAGCCCATTAGCATCAGGTTTACTTACAGGGAAATATAATGAAGGCATTCCAGCAGGTAGTAGGTTAGCAGTTGAGGGTTTTGATTGGTTAAAAGAAAAAACCTATGTAGAAACAAAAATTGAGAAAGTAAAAAAATTACAAATAGTAGCTAATGAATTGGGTGTCTCCTTGGCATCATTATGTATTGCTTGGTGTGTAAAAAATCCGAATGTAACAACAGCAATACTTGGCGCAACTAAAAAAGAACAACTATTAGATAACTTGAAGGCAATTGAAGCATTGCCATTATTATCTTCAGAGATCATGATTAAAATAGAAGATATTATGAAGAATAAGCCCGTTTTGGCTGATTTTTAAAAATATTTTAGTCCTAATTCCAACCTTTTACTCAAACCCGACTCTTATATAAGAAGACTGATTGGAACAGGCACTTACCATACAAACTGATGTTGTGAAAAAGGCCTGCAAAGGAGATGCAGCTGCTCAGGCTTGGCTGTACCAGCAATATAGTAAGGCGATGTTTAATATTTGCATCAGAATGGCCGCAACTAAAAATGATGCAGAAGATCTTTTACAAGATGCTTTTATTATAGCTTTTAATAAAATACATCAACTAAAAGAAGCAGAACATTTTGGCGGATGGATTAAAAGAATAGTAATTAATGAGTGCATAAAATATACCAAAAAAAACATTGTAGTAAAAGATGTAGAGATTGGCACTTTAGATGATATAGCTGAGGAAGAAACAGCATGGTGGAAAACAGTAGATATGGGTATTATTCACCAAGAAATAAAAGCACTTCCCGAAGGTTGCAAGCAGGTGTTTAACCTTTATGTAGTAGAAGATTATTCGCATAAAAATATAGCACAAGAATTGAATATTAGTGAATCAACAAGCAAGAGTCAGTACCATAGAGCAAAACAATTATTAAAAGAACGTATAACAAAATATTTAGCATTACATGGATGAGTTTAAACAATATATTCAAAACAACAAAGCACAATTAGATAGCGAAGAGCCATCGCCATTGATTTGGAGTAGTATTGAACAAAAAATTAAACCTATACAAAAAACAGTACCAGTAATAACAATTTTTAGTTGGGCAGTTGCTGCTTGTATAATTGCATTAGCAGGTGTTGGAAGCTGGTACTTATTAAATCAACCAAAAATAACTTCACTCAATCAAAATAATATAACAACCAATCAGCCAACAATAAAAAAAGTTACTCCTTATAAACCAGAAGCTAAAAAAACAAATGAACCTCAAGTGCTAGCTAGTAATACTAGTCCTAAAGAAGTTAATTCACAAAAAAGTAATACAATAAAAGCTAAATCGAATTTTGATAATACAGAAATACTCTATTCAGAAAAAAATATACTCAAAAATTTCGAATCAAGTTTTGTACAGGTAATCAATCTTCAAAAAGCAAGAATCAGTACAATGCCGATGTATGCAGAAAGTGCTGATTACTTTAAGGATTTTAATATCCAGATAAAATTAATGGAGAATGAAGAAAAAAATATTAAATCAACAATTGCAAAGCGCGGAATAAATAATGATTTACTCGACCAACTCATAAACCTATATCAACAAAAATTAAACGTTCTGAAACAGCTGCAGCTGGAGATGAACAAAACCAACAATCGTTATAAACAAAACCGCGGACCAATAGATACAACCCGCACTTATTTCATAAGTATTTAAAAAAACAATATGAACACTAAACAATTTATTACAAAGTCTTTGGCAATATTATTTGCAATAGCTTTTCTCACATCAACTTTTGCACAAAATTATCCTGCACCTTCTTCGGCTCCAAGAGTAAGGAGCTCTTCTAGGCCTGTATTGCCAAGCCTAAGTTCAGCCATGAATGTTGAAAAAATAAATCAAGTTCCCCCTTATCCTAAAGAAGTAGCTGGGTTTACACATTTTACTAATCAAAATAATAATTACGAAGAAAATAATTTTAGAAATTTAGATGACGTAAAATCTAAAGAAGTAAGTCAAGAAATTAGCACTTCTAAATCACCTGAAATATATATCGATAATTCTTCTAGAGGTATTGTTATTAAAACTTGGGAACAAAATAAAGTAAAAGTTACAACTACGGTATTTTATGAAGGAGAAGGTAAATTATCCGATGAAGAATGGTTTGAAAAATTAAATGTTTCTTTAAAAATGCTGGGCTCTTCAGTAAAAATAAAATCTGGAACTATAAGTGGTGGAAGCTATACAATGAATGGCAATACTTATGGCTGGAGTAGTTCCCCATCAAATAGTGTTGCAGTATTTAATGGCAGAGGTAATAATATTGGAACAAAAAATAACATCAAAAGAATAGTAACTATTTATATTCCGGCACAAAGTAAAATTGATATTGAAAGTAAATATGCCGATGTTCAAATAACGGGTGCAATAACCAACGCAACTATCGATTTAACCAATGGCAATTTAGATGCCGAAAACTTTAATAAATTAAACCTTCGTTCAAAGTACTCGAATGTTTCATTAGATAATGTAGCATTAGCAGAAATTGAATTTATTAATGGAAGATTAAGTGCTAAAAATATTGATGATGCAGATATTGATACTAAGTATTCAACTGTAGAAATGGCTAATGTAAAGAAAATGATTTTCCGAAGTACCAATGATGAATACGAAATAGAAGAGGTCCAAGAATTAAGAGGTAGAAAAAATTATGGCAATTTAAGAATTAGCAAGTTAAATGGTTCTTTAGAAGTTGATGGAACTAATGCAGATATTAAAGTGCGCAATATTGGTTCGAACTTAAGTATGGTTAAAATTGATAACAAGTATGCCGACATTCGATTACCGTTAAAATCAATCCAAAATTATACCATCAATTATAGTGGCCCTTATAGCAATGTTTACGGCAATTTTGAAAAACAATCACTTAAAGAAGAACTCAAATCATCTGATAAAAATGATGATTTAGCAAGAGAAATTCGTTCTGCAATGCGCTCTGTTGAAAGAGCTACTGGAAGTGAAAGCAATGAAAATAGATTTACAGCAGTAAATGGCAGTGGAAAAGGTTTAAAAATAGACATGAAATGTCAAAACTGTACGGTAGATTTTAAATAAGATACATCAGCCGATTTTTCTCATGTTAATAAATTATCGGTATTGTACCCCGTTTCTACGGGGTACTTTGTTTATGTATATCCCTTAACTTTGATATATGACACATATCTATACCATTCTTTGTATAGTTGGAACATTGCTTTTTATCGGATTTTTTGCTGGATATGAAATTGCTTTTGTATCTGCAAACAGACTAAGCATTGAATTAAAGAAAAAACAAGGAAAAAAAAGCGGCGCTATATTAGCTCGCTTTATGGAATTTCCAACGCGTTTTATTGGAACCTGCTTAATAGGACTTAATTTATTCCTAGTAATATATGGTTTACTCTTTGATGAGTTATTGCAGATGGGCATCTGGAATCCATTAAAAATAGAAAATGCTTATTTAAAATTGGCTTTTGATACATTGCTTTCTACAGTAGTGGTTTTGATTATTGGAGAATTTATTCCTAAAGCCATTTTTAGAGCAAAGAATGATACTATGCTCACTTTTTTTGCGCCATTAGCTAATTTTTTTTACAACCTTTTTCTTCCTGTAACTGATGTTTTTGTAAACATGTCGCAATGGATACTAGTATATGTTTTTAATGTTAGAGTAAATAATCGAAATGATGTTTTTACAAAAGTAGATTTAGAACATTTCTTTCAACAAACAAAAGAACAAGATGAAGAATCACAGGAATTGAATACCGAATTATTTGAAAATGCCTTGAGTTTGCCCACTATAAAAGTGAGGCAATGTCTTGTTCCTCGTACTGAAATTATAGCGCTAGAACTCAATGCCAGCTTAGATGAAGCTAAAAATGAATTCATACAAACTAAATTAAGTAAGCTACTTGTTTATGAAGATAATATCGATAATATCATCGGCTATATTCATCAACTAGATTTATTTGATAAGCCTACTAATGTAAAATCAATGCTACATCCTATCATTGCTGTTCCTGAAAGTATGAGTGCTACCGATTTAATTAATAAATTCTCGAAAGAAAGAAAAAGTATAGCTTGGGTAGTTGATGAATTTGGAGGAACTGCAGGAATTGTAACTATGGAAGATGTTTTAGAAGAAATTTTTGGAGAAATACACGATGAATACGATGAAGAAGAATTTGTTGAAAAACAATTGGCAGATGATGAATTTATTTTGAGTGGAAGACTAGAGTTGGATTATATAAACGAAAAATTTAATCTTAACCTTCCAGTTAGTGATTCCGAAACTTTAAGTGGTTATATCATCAACGAACACGAAACTATTCCCAAACAAAAAGAAACCATCATTATCAATAATTTTAAGTTCGATATTATTACGGTTAGCGACACAAGAATTGAAATGGTTAAATTGAAGGTTTTGCGTTAATTCTTCACTTATATAACCCTACCTTTGCTGCTTTAGCATCGTATCCCTATATGGCATTATTTAATAGATCTGGAGGAGAAGGAAAAGAAGAGATGACGTTTATAGATCATCTTGAAGCATTACGCAGTCATATTATTCGCTCAGTATTAGCAATATTGGTTGGTGGTATATTTATATTTGTATACAGAAACTGGATATTTGACAACATTATAGTTGGTCCAATAAATAAAAATTTTATAAGCTATAAAGTTCTATGTGATTTTAGTCATTGGGCACATATGGGAGACGCACTTTGCATGCCGCCTGTTGATGTAACTATGCAAAGCACCACTTTTGGTGGTCAATTTTTAAGTAGTATCACCATGGCTTTTGTAGGTGGGATTATCATTGCATTTCCGTTCATATTTTGGGAGTTTTGGCGTTTTGTAAAACCAGCCCTAAAAGAAAAAGAATTAAAAAATACGCGATTTATTATTTTCTGGGTTTCATTTTTCTTTTTTTGCGGTGCGTCATTTGGATATTTTTTGTTGGGGCCATTTACTTTTAATTTTTTGGCTGGCTTTCAATTAGGCACAGAAAATATGATTGTTACCAAGCCCACTTTTGCCGATTACCTCGATAATCTAACTAATCTTATACTAGGGTGTGGATTAGCATTTGAATTACCAGTTCTATCATTGGTCCTTACAAAAATTGGTTTAATTACACCAAAATACCTACGATCTACCAGAAAATATGCTGTTGTAATAATATTGGTAGTAGCTGCTTTTATAACGCCTAGTCCAGATTGGATGAGTCAACTTATTGTTTTCATTCCATTGTGGTTATTATATGAATTAAGTATAATAGTATCTGCTAGAGTATACAAGCAAGATAAAGCAGCTGAAGATGAAGAATGGGATTGAGAATGATGAATTAAGAATTATTAATTATGAGTTATTTATTTGATACTTCCTTACCTATTGCAATAGGCTGCGATCATGCGGGATTGGAATATAAAACTGCCATTGTAAAATGGTTAACTGAAAAAGGATATGCTATTAAAGATTTTGGTACTTATTCAACAGATTCTGTAGACTATCCCGACTTTGCTCACCCAACTGCAATATCAGTGGAAAACGGAGAATCAGCATTTGGAATATTGCTTTGCGGAAGTGCCAATGGCGTGGCTATTACAGCCAATAAACACCAAGGAATTCGTGCAGGACTTTGTTGGCAAAATGATGTTGCCCAACTTATTCGAATGCATAATAATGCGAATATAATTTGTATCCCTGCTCGTTTTGTGGCCCTTCCTCTAGCTCTACAAATGATTGAACTATTCATGAATACTCCTTTTGAAGGAGGTAGACACGCAAAACGTGTAGATAAAATTGCTTGTAAATAAAACCATAAAGAATGCGTATGAAAAAAACAATGTTCCTGATACTTTTATTTAGTACCAGTTTTGTAATTGCTCAAAAAGAAGCACCTGCATCTAAGTATGCAAAAGTGATCACCGCACAATCAATGAAAGAAAAACTAACCATTTTGGCAAGTGCAGAAATGGAAGGTAGAGAAACTGCAATGCCAGGCGAAAGAAAAGCAGCATTATTTATTGAAGATCATTTCAAAAAAATAGGATTACTACCAGGTAATGGTTCAAGCTATCAACAGTATTATCCTGTATATCAGGATGAAATTACTACTAAGCAATTGCGTGTGAATGGAGTAAATTTTGAGTGGGATAAAGACTTTTCATTTTCAATGCAAGGCTTGGTTTCAGAAGATTGGACTGTAAATGATATTGTGTTTGCAGGATATGGTATAGTAAGTGCAGAACCAAAAATTAATGATTATAACGGATTAGATGTGAAAGGGAAAGTTGTAATGGTATTAGATGGTGCACCCGAAAGTTTTAAAGCACCTGCTGTACCAGCAGGAATAAGAACACCCGGACCAACTTCAACTATTGCAAAAGTTAACAACGCTCGTACTTTAGGTGCATTGGGTATATTTATTGTATCAAATAGTTTCCCACGAAAAACTTCTACTGCTTTAAAAGGGAATGTATATTTTTCAAAATCAACTGCTGGGCCATTTGTAACAGCAACTATTTCTGAAAATGTTGCTACTGCATTAACTGGAAGAACCGTAAAACAAAGCATGAGTAACTTAGCTGACTTACAAAAAGGAAAATATATTTCTGAAGTAAAATTAGCAGCAATTAAAACAACCGCCGATTTACAAAGTAGTAATGTAATAGGCATTATTCCTGGTACTGATAAAAAAGAGGAATACGTTTTTCTAACTGGTCATCATGATCATCTGGGTAAAAGAGGTGATGTAATTTATTACGGAGCTGATGATGATGGCTCTGGATCTGTTGGTGTAATGCAAATGGCAGAAGCATTTGCAGCTGCAGCTAAAAAAGGTATCAAACCAAGAAGGACTGTGGTTTTCATGACAGTGAGTGGAGAAGAAAAAGGGTTAATTGGTTCGAACTATTATTCCGAACACCCAATTTTTCCTATGGATAAAACTTCAGTTGATTTAAATACCGACATGATTGGAAGAGTTGATACAGAACGTAAAACCGGTGATACACTGAATTATATTTATGTAATTGGTCACGACAAATTAAGCAGCGAATTACCTTCTATTAATGAAGGAGCTAACAATGCTCATACCAATTTAACATTGGACTATAAGTACGATGATCCCCAAGATAAAAACAGAATTTATTACAGAAGCGATCATTATAATTTTGCTAAAAAGGGTGTGCCCATTTTATTTTTCTATGATGGAATGTTAAAAGCAGACTATCACCAACCAAGCGATACAGTTGATAAAATTAATTTTGAATTGATGGAAAAAAGAGCAAAATTAGTTTATTATACTGCATGGGATATTGCTAATAGAGAAAATATGCTAAAGAGAGATATTCCTTTGAATATGCCGAATTCTAGATAATTATGAATTAAGAATTAGGAATTATGAGTTATTGGTTATGAGTTAGATAATTTCTAATTCTTAGTTGCTAATTCATAATTCTTAATTCTTCTACTACCATCCAAGTAAATAAGCAAATATCAACGGAACCACAATAGTAGCATCACTCTCCACAATAAACTTTGGCGTATGAATATCTAATTTACCCCAAGTAATTTTTTCATTAGGAACGGCACCAGAATAAGATCCAAATGATGTAGTTGAATCGCTCACCTGACAAAAATAACTCCAGAAAGGAACATCATGCCATTCTAAATCTTGGTACATCATCGGTACAACACAAATAGGAAAATCTCCAGCAATACCTCCACCTATTTGAAAGAAACCAACTCCTTTACCACCGCTATTAGCTCTGTACCATTCCGTTAACCAAACCATGTATTCAATACCACTCTTCATGGTACTTGCTTTTAATTCGTTCTTAATAATATAAGAAGCAAAAATATTTCCCATGGTACTATCTTCCCAACCCGGTACAACAATTGGCAAATTCTTTTCAGCAGCAGCTAACATCCAACTATTTTTTGGATCAATTTCATAGTACTGTTTTAAATCGCCACTCAATAACATTTTATACATGTACTCATGCGGAAAATACCTTTCTCCAGCTGTATCAGCATCTTTCCAAATTTTATAAATATGTTTTTGTAATCTTCTAAAAGCTTCCTCTTCCGGAATACACGTATCTGTTACCCTATTGTAATGGTTCTCTAATAAATCCCACTCATCTTGTGGAGTTAACTCTCTATAATTAGGTACTCGTTTATAATGGCTATGAGCCACTAGGTTCATAATATCCTCTTCTAAGTTTGCGCCAGTGCAGCTAATAATGGCTACTTTATCTTGACGAATCATTTCGGCCAAACTAATGCCCAACTCCGCTGTACTCATAGCTCCTGCTAAACTCACCAACATTTTACCACCTTCTAATAAATGGGTTTCATAGCCTTTAGCAGCATCTACTAATGCAGCTGAGTTAAAGTGACGATAATGATGTTGAATAAACTGTGAAACTGGACCTTTGCTCATTTTATTTCATTTTAGAGCCGCAAAAGTAAATTTTAAATGCGAACCGAAAGAAGTGATTCTTTCAAATTCTTACAAACTCCATTAATTTACATTTATATTGTATCTTAATCTTTTTTTAAGCATACGGTATTAAATTAAACAATTATATGTTGAGTTGGGGGAATTATTGGAAAGAGAATCCAAAGCTTTTTGTAAAAGTGATGGAAAAAAGCACCCAGTTTGTTGCCCAAAAACTCGTTCAACACAAAATCATAACTCCAAATACTACTTTATTGGATTTTGGATGCGGACCAGGTTATTTAGCAAATGAATTAAAAGGAAAATTAACATCCTACTATGGGGTAGATATTTCTACTAATTATGTTGAAACTGCTAAAAAAAAATGTGTTGATGCCAGTAATTTTGAATTTAAAGAAATTTTACTTGAATCAGGCGTAGACGGAATATTAACAGCAATTGAAACAGGCAAACAATTCAATACCATCATCATTCTAAGTGTAATTCAATATTTTAAAAATAAAGAGGAAGTTATTCAACTCTTACATAATTGCAAGTTACTATTATCACCGTCAGGTAAAATAATTTTAGCTGACGTAATTGAAAATGATAAAGGGTTATTCAAAGATGCATTCAGTGTTTTGATAGACAGTATTCAACATTTTTATCTACCTAGTTTTATCCGTTTCATGTTCAGGGTAAAATTATCTAAGTACAATACACTTCGAAAAGAGCACCAACTATTACATTTATCAAAGGATGAAGTTGTAGCAATAAGCAAGAAATTAAATATGCAGATCGAAATTCTACCAACCATTACACTACAAAGCAGCAGGATTAGCTATTGCTTAAGCATTTAGAAAATATATCTTTGTACACGTATGAATGCAGCATTACAAAAATTAATCAACAAGCCATTTTTCAATAAGGAAAAAATAGTAGTGCGTGTATATTTAATTGCCTGCATACTGATTAGTTTAAAAATAGCTTTCTTAGAATCTTACGATAATTACGACAGTTTTGTAGCAGCTTTTGCGCACCTAAAAAAGAACTTTGATTTATACATCATGTATCCTTCGGAATACCATACGGAGTATAATTATAGTCCGTTTTTCGCTCATTTTATGGGATTGTTTCATTACTTACCAGATTGGATAGGAATTTTATTATGGAACCTTACACATACTGTAACGCTTTTAATAGCTATACATTTAATGCCAATTGAACTCAAGAAAAAAATATTCATCTATTGGTTTTGCTTGATTGAATTTATAACAGCTGCAGAAAATGTTCAAACTAATTCTACAGTAACTGCATTAATAATGCTTGTATTTATTTTTCAAGAAAAGGGCAAAACAACTTGGTCGAGTTTGTTTTATGTATTTGGTTTTTTCTTTAAAATCTATGTGCTTACTGCAGGAGTATTTTTTATCTGTTATAAAAAGCGTGGCTCATTTATAGTAAAATCTATTGGATGGATACTACTGTTTTTTTGTTTTCCTTTAATGATTGTTTCATTTGATCAGCTACTATTTCTTTATCAAAGTTGGATCCATCGTTTGCAATTACAATCGTTGAGAGAATCACTGAGCTTAATTGGTGTAATCGGATTATTTGATTCGATTGATATAGATCAAGGTTGGATAATGCTAGCGGGTACAATTACTATGTTGCTAGTTTTATTTAAAAAACAAGTATATAACAATGCTGATTTTCGCTTATTGTACTTAGGCGGTATTTTATTATTTACAGTAGTTTTTAATCCTGGAGTAGAATCTCCATCTTATATAATTGGAGTTACAGGAGCTGCTATATGGTATATTGGTAAGGATAGATTAAAATGGCATCAATGGCTAATGGTTTTACTTTTTGTATTTACATGCCTATCGCCAACTGAAATTTTCCCTAAACCTATACGAGATCAGTTTTTAAAACCATATCTTATTAAAGCAATACCATGTATATTAGTATGGGCTGCTTGTATGTATGAACTTTTTACTTGGGATTCAACAAAAAATACTAACAAAATAATTATTACATGAAAATATTAGTTACAGGTGCTGATGGATTTATAGGCTCACATCTTACAGAAATGCTCGTAAAACAAGGTTTTGATGTGCGAGCATTTGTTTTGTATAACTCTTTCAATACTTGGGGTTGGTTAGATCATTGTGATGCATCTGTGAAAGGAAAATTTGAAGTTTTTACTGGTGATATCAGAGATCCATATGGCGTAAAGACCGCAATGATGGGTTGTGATATTGTGTTGCATCTTGCCGCATTAATCGCTATACCATACTCTTATCACTCACCAGATACTTATGTTGATACCAATATTAAAGGAACACTAAATGTTGTACAAGCTGCCAAAGAATTAGGCATTAAAAAAGTAGTGCACACATCAACAAGTGAAGTATATGGTACTGCTAAATTTGTACCGATTACCGAAAATCATCCACTGCAAGGACAATCACCATATTCTGCAAGTAAAATTGGTGCAGATCAAATTGCATTATCATTCTATAGTTCTTTTAATACACCAGTTGCAGTGTTAAGACCATTTAATACTTACGGTCCTCGTCAATCTGCAAGAGCAGTTATTCCAACCATTATTTCACAAATTGCATCTGGTAAAAAATTAATAAAACTAGGAGCTTTATCGCCAACAAGAGATTTCTCTTTTGTAGAAGACACTGCTAATGGATTTATTAAAGCTATGCAGTGTGAAGCAACAAATGGAACTGTTACCAATATTGGAAGTGGTTTTGAAATTTCAATTCAAGATACTGCTTATTTAATTGCAGCTCTTATGAATAAAACTGTAGAATTTGTTTTAGATGAAGAACGCCTTAGACCCGAAAAAAGTGAAGTAGAACGACTATTTGCTAGTTACGATAAAGCAAAACAATTGATGGGTTGGGAACCAGAATACGGTGGATTGGAAGGATTTAAAAAAGGGTTGCAGCAAACAATCAATTGGTTTACACAACCAGCTAATTTAGCTCGTTATAAAACGGATACTTATAATATTTAACTTTCAACATGATTAAACACGCAGTAATATTAGCAGGAGGTAAAGGAAGTAGGTTGCGACCATACACTATTGTACTTCCTAAGCCACTCATGCCAATTGGCGATTACCCAATTTTAGAAGTAATAGTTAGGCAACTAGTATTACAAGGTTTCTCGCATATTACACTTGCCGTTAATCATCAAGCTGAATTAATAAAAGCCTTTTTTGGAGATGGAAGTAAATGGGGAATTTTGATAGAATATTCATTAGAAGATCAGCCATTGGGAACAATGGGGCCATTAAAACTAATTAATAATTTGCCTGAACATTTTTTAGTAATGAATGGCGATATCCTTACTGATATTGTATTTGCCGATTTTTTTGAAAACCATATACAAAGTGGAGCTATATATACCATCTCCTCTCATTTACGAGAAGAAACGATTGATTATGGCGTTTTACAAACCAGCAAAGGTTTTTTAACTGGCTTTAAAGAAAAACCAAAAAATATGTACGAAGTAAGTATGGGCATCTATATGCTCAGTAAAAAAGTATTGGATTTTATACCCAACAATACACCTTACGGTTTTGATCAATTGATGTTAGCACTATTAGCAAAGAATGAACCCGTAGCTGTAAATACTTTTACCGGACTTTGGTTAGATATTGGCAGACCAGATGATTATGTAGAAGCCATTGAACAATTTGATCAGTTGAAAGATAAAATACTATATGTATAAAATTTTGGTTACTGGTGCTAATGGATTTATTGGAAAATTACTTTGTAGTTCTTTAAAAGAACAGGGGCATGAAGTGATTGAACTAACTAGTAAAGAAGGAAACATTGCATTACTACAAACATGGGAATTAATAGAACCTACCCAAATTGTAATTCATCTTGCAGCAAGAACTTTTGTACCAGAAAGTTGGAAAAAACCAGATTTATTTTTAGAAACAAATACACTTGGCACACTTAGGGCATTAGAGTATTGTAAAAAAAACAATGCTAAAATGGTTTATATCAGCTCCTATTTATATGGAAATGCTGATATACTTCCTATTAATGAAACTGCTCCAATATTTACACCAAACCCATATGCATTATCCAAAAAAACTGCAGAAGAATATTGTAGATTATACGCAGCTTCCTATGGAGTTAAAACAGTTATTTTACGACCATTTAATATTTATGGAAATAACCAAAATTCTTCTTTTCTTATCCCAGAAATAATTGATCAGGTGCTGAATCAAAAAAAGGTTCATGTAAAAGATTTAGAACCCAAAAGAGATTATCTGTTTATTGATGATTTTATACAAGCAATTATTAAAGCCATTGATATTGATCAATTCGAAATTATTAATATAGGATCAGGAGTAAGTTATTCTGTAAAAGAAATTATTGATATGGTTCAGCATATTTACGGCACCAATTATCCGGTTACCAGTAGCGCCGAGAAAAGAACTGCAGAAATAATGGATACCATTGCTGATATTTCAAAAGCTGCTCGTTTATTGCATTGGAAACCAATGATTAGTATGCAAGAGGGACTAAGTTCTATTGTAAAACAACTTAGTAAAAAATAAGTTTTAGCTTTGTATTACATCAGCTAAGCCCATATGCAGCCAATTGTTTCTCAAAAAACTTTATCTATTGTAGTACCTGTTTGTAACGAAAGAGGTAACCTTCCAACTTTATTGGATGAAATTGATAAAGCAATTAAGGACTTACCTTACACTTATTCAGTCATTTTTGTAGAAGATAGCAGTACCGATGGTACATTAGAATTCATTAAAGAAAAAGCTGCAAATAATAATCATATTTTTTATATCTCTTTAACCAAAAGTTTTGGACACCAAAATGCACTTAAAGCTGCGTTAGATAGAACCGAAGCCGATGGGGTAATTATGATGGATGGTGATTTACAACACCCACCAGCATTAATTCCTGAGCTGATTAAAAAATGGGAAGAAGGATACGATATAGTGTATACAATTAGAAATGATCACCAAGATATTCAATACCTAAAACGTAAAACATCCAATATGTTTTACAATATCATTAATAATTTATCTGATATTGAATTAGAACAAGGAACTGCAGATTTCAGGTTGATGGATCATAAAGTGGTTCGTGTTTTTCGCACATTCACTGAAGCTGACATATTCATGCGTGGACTAATTAAGTGGATGGGATTCAAACAAATTGGGATTGAATATACTTCTGCCGTGCGTGGTGCTGGAGTATCAAAATACACGCTTAAAAAAATGATTCGTTTTGCATTACAGGGTATCACTTCTTTTAGCACGAAACCCTTATACATTGCAGCTTACCTCGGATTATTCTTTTCCCTTTTTTCTCTTTTATATATACCCTACATTTTAATTAGTTTAATATACGGACATATTGTATCTGGTTGGGCTTCTATGATTGCAACAATTGCTTTCTTTGGTGGATTACAGTTAATGATTTTAGGAATCATCGGATTATACCTTGGTAAACTTTTTGTTCAGAGTAAACACAGGCCTCATTATATTGTTAAAGAAACCAATCTCATTTAATGAATCGGTCCATTCTTTTGAGTTTTGATGTTGAAGAATTTGATATACCAATGGAATTCGGGTATTCAATTGATGCAGCAACTCAAATGAAGATTGGCAAAAAAGGATTGGATGCCATTCAACCAATTCTAACTGAAGTAAGCACTACCCTATTTACTACCGCCAATTTTGCAGAACATTTTCCAGCTAAAATTAAGCAGCTGGCTAACAAACATGAAATCGCTTCTCACACATACTTTCATGGCTCATTTGAAATAAATGACCTTCTAAAATCAAGACTAAAACTCGAAGAAATTATCGGCAAACAGGTAAGAGGATTAAGAATGCCAAGAATGAAAGTGATTGATATGCCTTCTGTTATTTACGCTGGTTATCAATATGATTCATCTATCAACCCAACTTGGATACCTGGAAAATACAATAACCTACATCTTTCAAGAACTCAATATGTTGATCAAGGAATGAGAAGAATTCCTGCATCTGTTTCTCCGAACCTAAGAATACCCCTGTTCTGGTTGAGTTTTAAAAATATGCCTTACCAACTATTTAAATCGCTTTGTATACAAACTTTACGCAAAGACGGTTATATCTGCCTTTATTTTCACCCTTGGGAATTTACTCCTATTACCGATTTTAATTTACCAGCTTATACAAGAAGATGGTGTGGTGCCAAATTAGTTATTAGACTAATGCAGCTTATCGGCGACTTAAAAAAAGAAGGCGATTTTATTACAATGAGCCAATTGCCTACTTTATAAGTATTGTTATTTTTTAATGAAAAATTAATTTGTTTATTTAAAAAGTTATTTAGACATTTGTCTAAATATATAAATATCTAATTAGTGAATATACTTTTTAAAGCATTGAATGATGCAACTCGAAGGGAGATCTTGGAAATACTAAAAGAGAAAGATCTTACAGCAGGCGAAATAGCCGATCATTTCAATATTTCTAAACCGAGTATTTCGCATCATTTAGATTTATTAAAACAAGCTGGTTTATTAGTTGCTGTTAAAGAAGGTCAGTTTATATCATATTCTTTAAATACTACTGTTATGGACGAAATGCTTAAATGGATGCTCCAATTTAAAAAAACTAAATCAAAATAAAATGTCTAAAAAATTATTTGAGTTTTTAATAATCACTTGTATTTTAATCATGCCACTATTATACTTGTCAAATATATATAGTGAATTGCCTGCAATCATACCAACACATTTTAACTTTAAAGGTGAGCCAGACAACTTTGGTGATAAATCGAATTTAATTTTTACAACAGTAGTTCTATCAGTAGTTGCATTGTTTGTATATCTTCTTGTAAAAAATGCACATAAAATAGATCCCAAAAAAGCAGCGGGACAATCGCCCGAATTATTAGCAAAAATCGCATGGAGTATGCTGATTTTTTTATCGATTATTCAATTGATAATCATTCATTCTAGCATTACAAAACAGCTAGATGGAGGCAAATATATTTTCCCGGTAATTGGTTTATTATTGGCAGTACTTGGAAATTTTATGCATAGTATTAAACCAAATTATTTTATTGGATTTAGACTTCCATGGACTTTAGAGAACGAAGAAAACTGGAGAAAAACACATCAACTAGTTAGCAAGGTATGGGTTGTTGGAGGATTATTAATTGCAATAGCTACTCTTTCAATAAACATTACTTTTTCAATTTGGATTGCATTTTTCATTCTTATTTTACTAGTTGCTATACCAACTTTTTACTCTTATCAATTATATAAACAAAACAACAATAAATAAATAGTTATGAAAACAATTTTTACAGTAGCATTATTGGGAGCACTGCTCTCTTCATCAACTGCACAAATAATTGATAGGCCTCAAACTCCGAAGCCCCCATTCAACTATACTATTGAAGAAGTAGAAT
>JBKJQV010000035.1:0-3377 GCA_046593815.1 Sediminibacterium sp.
CCTAAGCATATAAAGCAAGTTGGGTTAAGACAGGCTATAGTTCCATGTATTTATAGGGGTTATACTATTTTTGCTAAAATTGAATTTTAAATTATTGCCGTGGTTTTTTTATTTAGAGATAAATCGGTTATTAATATATTATTCTTAGTAATATTAAGTATTGGAGTTCATTTTCATTTTTTAATTAGCCAGCCATTATTAATAACTAATGTTAATGATGGATATATTAGTCTGATCCTTCAACAATATTTATCAAAATTAGATACTAGCGTTTTATTTATCATTTATATATTGTCATTATTAATTCAAGCAGTTCGATTTAATTTATTATTAAATGAGTTGAAAATGTTTCAGCAGTCAGGATATACTGTTGGGATGACCTATATATTGCTGTCTGGTTTTGTTACAGTTTGGTGTGGTATTTCATCGGTATTATTTGCAAATTTTTTACTGATTTGGCTGTTTACTAAAATGCTAAAGATGTATAACCACCCAAACCCTAAAACGTTAATATTTAATGTTGGGCTTATTGTTGGAATTTCAATTATTGGATACCATCCTATAGCTTTAATGATTTCAGTAATTTTATTTGCATTAGGTATTATGCGACCATTTAAAATTCAAGAATGGTTTATTTTATTGATGGGCTTAATTATTCCTTTCTATTTTTTAGGATCCTATTTATTTTTTAATAATCATTTGAATAATTTCTTTAACTATTTGCCCAACTTCCAATTCACTATTCCCTCTGTACAATTAAATAAATCATTTACTTTTAGTATTATTGTTTTAGCTATTGCATTTTTGGCTGGTCTTTTTTATTGGCAACAATACTATAGAAGACTTGTAATTCAATTGAGAAAAAATTGGAATACTATTTTAATAATGTTCTTAGTATTGCTATCGGCTCCATTTGTTTTTAAACAGGGAGGAATTCAATCTGCCTTTTTATGTATAGTTCCTTTATCAGCCATTGTATCCAATGCTTTTTCGTTTCCCAAAAGATTTATTTTACCAAACATCCTTTTTTTAATGATGATTATTGCTATTGTGTACAATAATTGGCAATTGATCAAAAATTAGCACAGTATTCTCTTTCTGATTCTTACCTTTGAAAGATAAAAATTAAATGCCCATGAAATATGGTGTTGTGGTTTTCCCTGGATCTAATTGTGATAGAGATATGCAAGATTCGCTTCAAAATGATCTAAATAAAGAAGTAATTATGCTTTGGCATAAAGACAAAGATTTGGCAGCTTTTTCTACCAATGATTGTATTGTTTTACCAGGGGGCTTCTCATATGGGGATTATTTGCGATGTGGAGCTATTGCTCGTTTTAGCCCAATGATGCAATCTGTTATCGATTTTGCTAATAAAGGCGGTAAAGTTTTAGGTGTTTGTAATGGGTTTCAGATTTTGTGTGAAAGTGGGTTGCTACCAGGCGTTTTATTGCAAAATGCAAATCAGCAATTCATATGTAAAAATGTGTTTATTAAAAATGAAAATGAAGTTGCCCTTAAAATACCTATTGCACATGGAGAGGGTCGCTACCATGCAGATGAAGCTACTTTAGATGATTTAGAAAAAAATAACCAAATTATTTTTAAATACAGCAATCAATCGGGTAATGTAGTAGAAAGCTCAAATCCTAATGGTGCTGTAAGGAATATTGCAGGAATACGTAATAACACAAATAATGTTTTTGGAATGATGCCACACCCCGAGCGAGCCACTTCTTCAGCTTTGAATAATATTGATGGTAGAAAAGTTTTTGAATTATTAGGAATCAATTAATTTACAACAATGAAAAAAATTCTAATTGCTATAATAGCACTCATTTCTTTTGCAACAGCTTATAGTCAGGTTAAAGATCCTGTTTGTTTTCAATTTAAAGCCAACAAGCGTGCCCCTGGTATTTATGAAATAGTTATCACTGCAGATATTACTAAGCCTTGGCATATGTATTCTCAAAGTACACCTGCTGGAGGACCAATTCCTACAAAAATTACTTTTAATAAAAACCCATTAATTTTAAAAGAAGGAAAGCTTTCTGAAAAAGGAAAAATGGAGAAAATAAACGACAAAGTTTTTGGCGTTCAAGTTTTTTATTATTCTGGTAAAGTGGTTTATTCTCAAGTAGTGAAAGTAAAAGGATTGGTGAGTACAAATATTACAGGTACAATAGGCTATATGGTTTGTGATGATACTCAATGTTTACCTCCAACTAAAAAAACTTTTGATATTAAGTTGCAAAAGTAAATTATGAAGAAAATTATATTTTTTGTTGTAACTTTTTTGCTTACGCAAACTATATTAATTGCACAGGAAAAAAAGCCAGTGCAATTTTTATTTAGTTATTTTAGGGTAAATGACTCTGTAGTAAATCTTTCTGTAAAAGTAAATATTGAAAAGGGTACACAACTATTTTCTATTAAAAAAAGAGGCGAAGATGATTCATTTGTTTCATCATTATTTTTAGATAGTAATGCAGTTAGGTTTCAAAAGATTATTGATACTTCAACAGAAATCGGTAATCTGCTATTGCTTCCTGAAGCCTTAAATTCAGTATCAAAGTATCGCGTATTTGAAGATAGTGTAACGTTTTTATTCCCATTGCATTTAAAAGCCAATGATAGTGCAATTGTAAAAGGTACTTTTAATTGGTTGGGTAAATCTGGAGATCAATTTCCTAGTGGAGAAATTGCGTTTTCTATTCCAGTACAATCAAAAGTAATTAATGATACAGTTGAAAAAGAAACTGGAGGAGTTGCGGGCAAAAGCATTTGGCAAATATTTCTAATCTGTTTTATTACTGGGTTAATTGCTGTTTTAACACCTTGCGTTTTTCCATTAATACCTGTAACTGTTAGTTTCTTTTTAAAGAAGAGTAAAACTAGAGCAGAGGGTTTACGTAATTCATTATGGTATTCATTATCCATCATACTGATTTATACAGTCCCTACTTTTATTTTAGTATTAATTTTTGGCGATGATGTATTATACCAAATTTCTACAAGCGCAATTTCTAATTTAGTATTTTTTGCCATTTTCTTACTATTTGCTATTTCATTTTTTGGAGTTTTCGAAATTCAATTACCCAATAGCTGGGCAAATAAAGCCGATAAGCAAGCTGGTAAGGGTGGGTTAATCGGTATTTTCTTTATGGCGCTTACTTTAGTAATTGTTTCATTCTCTTGTACTGGTCCAATTGTTGGCACATTATTAGGTCAAGCTAGTACGGGTGGCGTTTCATTAGCTCCAGTAATTGGTATGTTAGGTTTTGGCGCTGGTTTGGCATTGCCATTCTCATTATTTGCCTTCTTCCCAACTATGCTTCAATCCTTGCCTAAAAGTGGAGGTTGGCTTAATTCTGTAA
>JBKJQV010000097.1:0-3000 GCA_046593815.1 Sediminibacterium sp.
GGTTTGAAAAAGCCGGAGATAGTTCTTTATAAAGTTTGGAGTTATTGCAAAAAAGGTGAACTTTATTATAGTACTAAACATAAAAAAATAAATGGCAAATCAGTGGCTTCTTTTTCGTACCGCTATTATGTTTCTCACAAGAATTCCTGTTGGAAAAAATTTGCCTTATTCTAAAGATCATCTTCAAGCATCTGCAAGGTATTTTAGTTGGGTCGGAATATTGGTAGGACTAATTGTAGGATTGGTTTTTGCTGGTTTGAGTTTTTATTTTTCTCCAGCTTTAAGTACTATTTTTTCGATGCTTATTACGATAATTATTACTGGTTCATTTCATGAAGATGGATTAGCAGATTGCTGTGATGCTTTTGGAGGTGGATGGTCTAAAGAAAAAATATTGACCATCATGAAAGATAGCAGATTGGGCACTTACGGAGTTGTAGGATTAATTTCGGCCTTATCTATCAAGTTCTTTCTGATAGTTGAACTCTGCTCAGCATTTTATACACCTTTTGTTGCAATCATTATAATTGCGGCTCATAGTACCAGCAGATTTATGGCAGTAACTGTAATGCAACAATTACCCTACGTTCAGGATATAGACACAAGCAAAAGCAAACCATTAGCAAATAGAGTTTTGAACATAAAAGAACTTGCAATATTATCTTTAGGGGCATTAATTACTCTTTTTTTAGTGTATATAATTATAGCACCGGCAACTTTAAATCCTACTCCTTTTTCAATTCGTTTTAGCGCTGCATCCTTTTATCTTTTCCCATTGTTTATTTTATTAATAATGTTACCTGCTATTATAATCCGTTATTTTGCAGGACGATTTTTTACAAAATGGATTGGTGGATATACTGGAGATTGTTTAGGAGCAACTCAGCAACTTTGTGAAATTGGTTTTTATATAGGATGCTTAATACTATGGAGATTTATTTAATACGTCATACAACACCTTTAATTGAGAAGGGAATCTGTTATGGACAGACTGATCTTGATATTACAGATAGTTTTGAGGAAGAGGTAAGTATGATTCAACCTCATTTACCTCAATCAAATATCAAAGTTTATAGCAGTCCTTTACAACGATGTGCTAAATTGGCTAATGCATTATATAGTTCCGAAATTATTGAGTACCACGATGAATTGATGGAATTAAATTGTGGTGACTGGGAAATGCAAAAATGGGATGAGATTCCTAAATCAGCAATTCAACCTTGGATGGATGATTTTGTAAATGTGGTAGTTCCCAACGGAGAAAGTTATGTATTGCTTCATCAAAGGGTAGTAAATAAATTCGAAGAAATTAAAAGCATGGGCGAGAATGCAGTGATAGTAGCACATGGTGGTGTTTTAAGAAGTATACTCTCCTATATTACAAATACGGCACTTAAAGAGTCGTTCGATGTATTTACATTGCATTATGGTTGTGTTGTAAAAATTACGATCGATGAAAATGAAATGTATCACCAACTTTTGTATAATCATTCAAGGCAGGGGAAAGAATGGCATAGGCCAACTACTTAATTAGGCTTTATCATTAACAAAACCTATCATCATGAATATTCAGATAGATGAATTACTCACCATTACTTTTACACTCTTCGCTGTAATTGACGTAGTTGGTTCAATTCCCCTACTAATTTCGTTAAAGGAAAAAATGGGTGGTATCCGATCTATGCAGGCAACACTTGTTTCGGGTGGATTGATGATTTTATTTTTATTTGCTGGTAAACCATTTTTAAAAATTTTAGGGCTTGATGTTAGATCATTTGCCGTTGGTGGCTCAGTAGTTATTTTTTTATTGGGTTTAGAAATGGTATTAGGTCATGAAATTTTTAAAGGTGATGCCAATGCAAAATCAGGGACTGTTGTACCTATTGCATTCCCAATTATTGCAGGAAGTGGAACGCTAACTACGATTATGTCATTAAAAGCCAATTACGATGAGTTATATATTTTAGCTGGCATTCTAATTAACTTAGTAATTGTATATGCAACATTAAAATCGCTAGCAATAGTAAAACGTGCACTTGGTGCATCTGGTTTATTGGCAGTACGAAAATTTTTTGGTGTGATATTATTAGCTATCGCAGTTAAAATCTTCAGCACCAATATTGCTGTTTTCGGAAAATAAAAAAATCAAAATTGAATAATAAATTCAAAAAATACTGGTCTCTATTTTTACTAAATTTTGAGTTATTTGTCTGGGTAACTGCCATAATTGTTTTGTTTTTTCTTCCAGAAGCTCCAGGACAATCACTTTGTATTTTTAAAGCAATAGGATTTAATCGATGTCTTGGTTGCGGCATTGGAACTTCTATACATCATGCGCTGCATTTTGAGTTTAAGCAGTCATTTGTTGATCACCCAATTGGAATATTCGGCGTTTTAATTATATTTATGAGAATAATAAAGTTAATTCCCACTAAAAAAATAAATCATGCAACCTAACTTAATCAATCTTATCCCAGCAATTGAAGGTGAAGAATTGGTGTTTCTACAAAATTTTACCCAAAATTTAACCCCTGATCAGTTTAAGAATTTCGTTATGGTATATAATGGTAAAAGAAGAAAGGCCGACCATATACTTTTAGGTTGCGTTATTGGATTTGTAGGAGTTGCAGGAGTTCAACGTTTTATGGTTGGACAAATTGGAATGGGAATTTTATATTTATTTACAGGTGGGCTTTGTTTAGTAGGAACTATTATAGATACAATTAATCATAAAAAATTGGCTTTCGAATTTAACCAGCAAATGGCGCGCGAGTCAATGGCCATGGTGCATTCTTTTCAGTAAATCCCCACGGCAGCTTTTGCTGCGGGTCTTTGTGGTCTCGCCAAGAATGAGTTCGAACATTTTAAGCTTGGATATTCTAGAAATTTTAAAGTCTAAATCGTTTAAACAACAATAGTAATTTTGTCAGATATTAAATGACCAAACTTTGAATGAGCTTACAATTCTTAAGCTATTTTCAAAAGCAAATTGCCATCAAT
>JBKJQV010000149.1:0-2610 GCA_046593815.1 Sediminibacterium sp.
TGCGTTAATTTTAAAAGATCCTGTTGTAGCATCAGATTATTTAAATAAGTTATCCGATATAATGCGCTTTATGCTTTATGAAACTAAGGCTGATAAAATTTTGTTGTCAAAAGAAATTGAATACATAACAAAGTACATAGCATTGCAAAAAATAAGGACTGCCAACGAAAATTATGTACACTTTGAAGTTACAGGTATTGCAGATGGTAAATTTATTGCTCCAATGGTTTTTATTCCATTTATTGAAAATGCTTTTAAGCATACTAATAATAAAAAAATCGAAAGTGCTATTACAATCAATATTTTTATAAGCGATGAAACGATTCAACTGGTTTGCGAAAATAAATTTGATTCAAAACTGAAGGTTAAGCAATTTGATAGTGGTTTAGGTAACGAACTTATCCAAAAAAGGCTTAACCTTATTTATCCAGAAAAGCATACTTTAGAAGTGCAGAAAACAAATGAATTGTATAGTGTTCACTTAACAATACCTAATGGATAAATATACTTGCATCATTATTGAAGATGAGCCGCTTGCTCTTGAAAAGACAAAGGATTTTGTAGAAAAAGTTCCTTTCTTACATTTGAGTGCAACGTTCGACAATGCGCTTACTGGGCTTGCTTATCTTAATAACAATAAAGTAGATATACTCTTTTTGGATATCAATATGGATGAGCTAACTGGTATTGAGTTGTTGCAAAGCTCTAAAATTTCTAGCCAAGTTATTATAACTACTGCTTATCAGGAATATGCTTTAAAAGGCTACGAGTTACATATAACTGACTATTTATTAAAACCATTTTCATTTAATCGTTTTCTGCAAGTTGTAAATAAAGCACAGGAAAATATTGCCCATCATTCATTAGATGCTCAACCTGACTTTATTTTCGTGAAAACAGAGAACCGGTTAGAAAAAATTATGCTCAATGAAATAATCTATATTGAAGGGATGAGGGATTACCGAAGAATTCATACTATCAATAAAAAAGTAATGACTTTGCAGAATTTTAGTGAGTTTGAAAAATTAATTCCTTCAAGTGTTGTTTGCAGGGTTCACAAGTCTTATATGGTCGCACTTAGCAAAATTGAATCCATAGAGCGTAGCAGAATAAAAATTGCAGATCAAATGATTCCTATTTCTGATACATACAAAGACGACTTCTTCCTTCTGATAAACAATAGTGCTTAAATCTGCTTTTAGTTTGCAGGATAAAAGTGGCAATACGCAGACATCTAATCCTTCCTTGCATATCCCAATTGTACCAATAAACTTATCGATGTTCTTTTGTAAAAAATAAGAACATCATGAAAAAACAATTACAAATAGGACTCATACTTGTTATGACATTCCTTTATGCAAACACATTTGGACAAACAAATGAATTAAATTCAGGAAAAATCAAAGATGATAAAATAACAAGCAATTCTCATTTTGATTTTCTGATTAATGTAGCGAGTACCACCCTAAATTACGGAGGTTCTAATAGTGCTTTTGAAGATAGCAAAAAATCAATACATGGTTTACAAATTGGGGCATCATTTCAAGTCGATATTACCAAGAACTTTTCTGTTGTATCCGAGTTGTACTTTATGATGAAAGGAGGTAAATTAAAAGAAAATAAGCCTCTAAATATTCAGCAATCAACTCTTCGTTTTTATACAATTGAATCTCCACTTCTCGCTCGTTTAAGTCTTGGTAAAGTGTATATAAATGCTGGTCCATCCATTGCCTATAATCTTTTTGGAACAATGAAAATTGGCGACGAATCATCCAAAGCTATTTCCTTTAAACAATCAGTAGCAAGCTATAAACGCTGGGATGCAGGCATTCAGTTGGGTGGTGGCTATAAGTTTAATACAAAACAAAAGAGTGTTGTTTTAGACATAAGATATACTTATGGTTTATCCAATGTTTCTTTCGATCAGGAAATATACAATAGGAACATTAATATAGGATTGCACATTTCTAAACTGTAGAAATAAATCTCTTTAATAAACACAATATACAAACCCTACAATTTTAGGAGATGAAAAAAATGAATTCAAATAGAAAAACTGCTCTTGCAGCTGGTGTACTCTACATACTAACTTTTGTTTCGATACCTACACTCGCAATATATGGCTCATTACGCGATCCGAATTATATTCTTAGTACTAGCCCAGATACTGCTATTATCATTGGCAATATCCTCGAGTTAATCGTGGCTCTTGCAGGTATAGGCACTGCTGTTATATTGTTTCCTGTTCTTAAAAAGCAAAATAAAGGGATGGCTCTAGGGTTAGTTGGCGCAAGAATTTTAGAAGCCACAACAATATTCGTTGGTGTAATGATGCTACTGACTTTAGTTACCTTGAAACAAGATGAATTCGGTGCAGATGCATTAGTAATAAGTCACACATTAGTAAACATGTATGATAGGATGTTCCTGATAGGACAGAGCTTTATGCCCGCTATCAATGATTTATTGCTAGGATGTTTATTGTATCATTCAAAGCTTGTGCCTAGAAGCCTTTCTATTATTGGTCTCATTGGAGGACCCTTGCTTATTGTTGGCGATATCTCAGTATTGTTAGGTGTGATAGGGCAGCATGATCCTTCAACAGCTTTG
>JBKJQV010000294.1:0-2611 GCA_046593815.1 Sediminibacterium sp.
TCTACGAAAAACGGTAGCAAAAATATTATCATTACCTAATTGGTCATAATATAATTGACGATTATCAATATCACTTTTATAGGAAAACCCAATATAACTCCACTCTTCTTTATTTAATAAATACTTTACTTGCGCTTTACCCTTAAATAAACCATCATTTACACCATAAGCTAAGTATCCACCGAAATTCCATTTTTTACTAAACCCTTTATTGGTATACATATCAAATCTAAATCGTGGTCCTTCCCAGGCGTTTCCACTGATCCAATAAAACCAAGGGCCTAATCTAATATTACCAAAGTCCTTTGTTCCTCTAACAGCAATTTTAAGGGCATCTCTATAAAATATATAAGTTGGGTTTTTATTCAAAGTGTCTAACACTTTGTATACCGTTTGTTCATTTTTGTTTAAGGGCTCATGCCTTCTATTAAGCCAAAATGAGTCTGAAAAACTATTTCCATTAGGGATTAAATCAACCTGAATATTTTTTATATTATTTTGAAGCTTCGCAGCAATGCTAGGATTATTAACTACAATATTACTATAGGTAGTTGTTTTTCTTCCTTTAAAACCCAATTTGCCATTTGCCAATGGCGCAATATCAGCAACAAACTTGTCCTTGTATAAAAACCAAGTTGTATCATTAATTTGCCTATATTCTTGCAGTAGTGTTAAGTCTTCAATAAAATTAATATTAACATCCGCAGAAGGACGGAGTGTAATTCGTTGTAAAGCAAAACTAGTATCATTCACCCAACAATCTCCATCAAAAGTACTTTCGCCCTTTCTTTTACCAGAGAAAAATAAATGCACTAAACGCTTCCCGTTTAAATAAGCAGTATCTGCTAATTTAAATTTATAATAAAAGTCAGCATTTGTGTTGAATGGACTAATCAATTCCTTGTTAAAAACTGGAATAAAATTATTCATCACATTAACATTTTGAAACGTACCACCCAATTCTTTTAAATAACTCTCATTTTCAATTCCATCGGCTTTAGTGGCTTTTATTTGTTCATATATTCTTTCTGGATTTTTTTGAAAATAATAATCAGACAACGTTTCAGTAATATAAATTGGCAAAAAAGGTTTTTGCTCTGAATTCGAATCTATATAATTAAAAATAAATTTGAGAGCCTTTACTAGAAAATTCTTACTTAATTTATCTTTATTAATATTATTTAAATCAAGTTCTAATTTATTATAAATTTCATAAGAGAAGTTTTCCCAAAATTTTTTATCTGTTCTGTATTTGTTACTCATTATTTTTTTCCAAAACCAAAGTGCGCGGTTATATTTTACTTTAACAACTGCTTCATTTGAAGGTGGTAATACTTCAATGGTAAGAGTAAGAAACAATGAATCTTTAATGGTAGCAATTGGAACTGCAATTATTTTATAGCCTACACTAAATACCTCTAGTGTATCATTAACTACATTATTTCGCAATAGAATTGTGAATTTACCTGCAGAATCGGTAAGGATGCCTCTACCCGATTTTTTAAACTTTACAGATGCAAATGGAATTTGCTCTTCACTCTGTTTGTCTTTTACAATACCTGATAGTTTTATTGTTTGGCCAAAACCTTTCTCAACAATAATTAAATAAAATAAAAAAAATAAAAAAAATTGAACAACCCTGTACATTAACTAACAATATGTTTGTGAAAAACCATTTTTAAAAATCGAAACCAAGAGCAAAATAGTACAATGGTTTGCCAACAAAAATTCCTTTCATAGGCCAAGCTGCATCGAACTTTAAGAAGTAACCTAATAAAGTACTCCTTGCTCCAAAACCGTAACCACCAGCAAAAGGACCAAGTCCACCAGCATCTATACGAACAATTACAGATGAGTTAGGATCAGAAATTACTTCGCCCGGTCTTTTGATACCATTGTATTTTCCGTTCCAAGCTGTTCCTAAATCTACAAATTGAACTAATTGAAAATTTCGAAAAAATGCACTATTAATAGGTCGGTCTATAAAAGTAGAAAATAATGGTAGTCTGAATTCACTATTAATTACAAAGGCATTATTCCCATTAGCAATATTCTGAGTATAACCACGCATGTTTAATGCAAGTGTTTGAAAAGCATAATTTTGGTCTTGCGCTGGTCGGTTTTCAGCATTAAATTTAGGTCCAATCCATCCGTCAACTCCGCCCAAATAATAAATTAATTTTTGAGATCCCCACGAGAAATCAGCAGCAGCTCTTCCAGCCCATATAAAATTTCTATAAATTTTATGATAATACCTTCCATCAAAACCAAAGTTCATGGTTGGCTTTGCAGCGTTTAATTGAGTTTTAATTGTTGGCATATTTACATCCATATACACTTTAAAACGTAGCCCATTCCAAATATTTTGAGTTGGATTTAGCGTATTGTCATGTACATATTCTAAACGAGATAAAATAAAGCTTGAAACTGTATCTTTAAAAGCCAATGCATTAGGATTAGGCAAGCCTGTGTTATTATCATATGATCTTAAAATGCCACGATCTTTTCTTAATCCAATTGTTAATCGAAAACTTTTCACCTCATTAATAGCATATCGTGCATTAAACTGATACAAGTTAGTTATCAACATATTGTTGAACTGTGTATTATA
>JBKJQV010000330.1:0-3208 GCA_046593815.1 Sediminibacterium sp.
GAGAATCGAACTCACGACCTCTTCCCTACCAAGGAAGTGCTCTACCACTGAGCTACAACGGCAGAACCAAATTGAGCGGAAGACGAGGGTCGAACTCGCGACCTATAGCTTGGAAGGCTATCGCTCTACCAATTGAGCTACTTCCGCTTATTACACTAATTAAAAAGAACTACACCTTTCAGTTTAACGTGGGCAGAGTAGGGTTCGAACCTACGTACACGTGAGTGAACAGATTTACAGTCTGTCGCCTTTAACCACTCGGCCATCTGCCCATTTATGCTAGAGTTTAGAATCTTCAACTTGAAATTGTTACACAACACTTCAAAAATTCCTCTCAATTTTAGAGCCGAAGATGGGACTCGAACCCGCGACCTGCTGATTACAAATCAGCTGCTCTACCAACTGAGCTACTTCGGCAAAAAAAAGAACTTCCCCTTTTTTTGGGATTGCAAAGGTAATGGAAAACTTTATTTGGCAAAATTTTGAAATGCTTTTTTTCCACCTATTAAAGCACATTATGCATAATACTTGCAAAACACCAGTAGAATTGCCTATTTCAGAGGGTTTAAAATAAAAAAGGCTCCCGTTTGGGAGCCTATAATTTACGCGGCTAATTTTTCTTTTCGCTTTTTTACCTGATTAATTGTTGATTCAAAGGCATGATCAAAAGATTCTTCGAATGATTTTGAAGATGCTTTTACAAAGATTTCATGTTTTGGTACATGCACCCTAATTTCAGCAATTTTGTCTTTGATATTGTGTACTACATTATCGAGTTTTAAGAAAACATCTACTTTTAAAATTGCATCGTAAAACGTGGGTAGCTTTTGCAATTTTTTGGTTACATACTCAACTAACTTGTCATCTGCATCAAAGTGAACAGTCTGAATGTTAACGTTCATAAATGGAAGCTTTAATCTGTGAAAGAATAAAATTTAAAAGAACTTTCTACTCAAAACATGCGCTGAAACCCGTTTTGAATTGAATGGTTAAGTTACAAGAATATTTGTAATTCCAAAAATTTTTAACAGAACTTTTAAGCCTTTTAGGCTTTTGGATGGGCTTTGTTAAACACTTCTTTTAATTTCTCAATGGTATTATGGGTATATACCTGAGTTGCCGCCAAACTACTATGGCCCAACAATTCTTTCACAGCATTTAAGTCGGCCCCATTGTTCATTAGATGGGTAGCGAAACTATGCCTTAAAATATGTGGACTTTTCTTTTGAATAGTTGTTACCTCCGACAAGCTTTTCTTTACAAAAGTATACACCGATTTTGGTTGGAGTGGTTTGCCTTTTTCGGTAATAAATAAATTGGTTACTTCTGCTAATTTTTGTGGTTTCTCATTAACGTAGTTTTGCAATTGCACAATCAGTTCTTTACTAATAGGAATAATTCTTTCTTTATTTCCTTTACCCAACACTTTTACCTGATTGTATGCCGCATCTAACTGCGATTCTTTCAATTGTATTAGTTCGCTCAAACGCATACCAGTACTATAAAGTAACAAAATTACCAATCGCTCGGTTTTTCCCTGCCAGTCATCCGAAAATTGTTGATGCTTAAATAAATTATCCATGTCTATCTGCTCTACAAACATGGGCAATCGCTTGCTTACTTTTGGAGCAATAATAGTACCCATTGGGCTCTTTAATAAAGCCCCGGTTTTTAATTGATATTTAAAAAAAGATTTTAAAGAAGATATTTTTCGGTTGATGGATTTCGAGCTGATTTTGTCTTCCTTTATTTCTGCTAACCAACTCCTAACCATAGAGCCCGTTAAAGTTGATAACTCTGGAGCATCGAATTGGCTTACCTGAAATTGAAAAAACTGTTCCAAATCGTTCTGGTAGGCAATGATGGTATGTTTAGAATACCGCTTCTCATATTTTAAGTAATCGAGAAAAATAGCTATTTGCGGATATTGAGGTATGGACATAAAAAAAGTAGTCTATGTTTAAACGAACTAAGACTACTCAATCGTATGAAAAAGGGAAATTATATTATCCCTCAAATTTTCCGGTAGCTAATTGCTGCTTGTAAACGGCTTTCAACACTTGACCACGACGTACAATTGACGGCTTGATAAATGCTTGGCGCTCTCTTAATTGCAACAAAGTCTTACTTTTTTCGAATTTCTTCTTGTACTTCTTAAGTGCTTTGTCGATGTTTTCGCAGTCTTTTGAATCAATAATTAACATAACTTATATACCTCCTCAGGTGTTTTTAGGACCGCGAAGATAGATATGTTCATTTAAATAACAAAGTTTTTCTGTCTTTTTTATCTCTTCATTCATTCAGATTATCTTTGTGGCATGTTTACAGGCATTATAGAAACCCTAGGCACTATCAAATCCATCACTCAAAATGGCAGTAATTATACGTATCTCATACAATCGAGCATTGGGAAAGAACTAAAGGTAGACCAGAGCGTGGCGCATGATGGGGTTTGCCTAACAGTAGAACAAATTAATGGAGATTCCCACCAGGTTACCGCTATTGCAGAAACTATTACTAAAACCAATTTGGCCCATTGGAAGTCAGGAGTTGTTGTAAATATTGAACGCTGTATGATGATGAATGGTCGCCTCGACGGACATATTGTACAAGGTCACGTTGATTGCACTGCTATTTGTACAGAGCGAATAGATAAAGAAGGAAGTTGGGAATATCGTTTTGAATTTCCTATTCAATTTGCTGCTTTAGTTATTGAAAAAGGATCAATTTCTGTAAACGGAACAAGCCTCACTTGTTTTGAAATTACTAACAACAGTTTTAAAGTTGCTATCATCCCTTATACATTTGAGCATACAAGCATAAAGCAAGTTATGGCTGGAACTAATGTGAACATTGAGTTTGACATACTTGGGAAATATGTACAAAAGAATTATGAATTAAGAATTATGAACTAAGAGTTAATATCAATTATTAAAAATATTGCACTCACTAAAAGTAGCAATAATAAAAAAGGCATAATAAATTTTAGCCAGGCTTTATAACTCACTTTTACCATAGTGAGAGCTGGGAATATCGATCCAGTGGGAGTAATTAAATACATAATACCAATACCAAAAATATATGAATTTACAATTGCCCTTCCTGGAAGGTTGAGTAAAATTGCTAACGCCCCAATAATAGGCATAGTTAGCACTGCCATGCCTGAGGAAGAACTCACTAGAGTAGTAAAGAAAAAATAAAATAACAA
>JBKJQV010000252.1:0-4667 GCA_046593815.1 Sediminibacterium sp.
ATTTTCTTTTAATAATCCATATGGAGCTTGTGCTGTTTGCGAAGGGTTTGGTCAAGTTTTAGGTATAGATACTGATTTAGTAATACCTAATAGAAGCTTATCTGTTTATGAAGGCGCTATTGCTCCCTGGAAAGGGGAGAAGTTAGGATGGTGGAAAGAACAATTTATAAAGAGTGCTAATAAATTTAATTTTCCAATTCACAAACCAATTCACGATTTAACCAAAGAACAATATGCTCAATTATGGAATGGAAGTTCTGGTGCATTGGGTATTCACGATTTTTTTAAAGAAGTAGAACAGAACTTATACAAAGTACAATACCGTGTTTTGCTCAGCAGGTATAGAGGAAGAACTGCTTGTACCTCTTGTGAAGGATATAGATTAAGAAAAGAAGCATTGTATGTAAAAGTAGAAGGGATGCATATTGCAGAACTTTGTGAGATGCAAGTGAGAGATTTAAAAACTTGGTTCGATCAATTAAAATTAACTGACCATGATTTACAAATTGCCAAAAGAATTTTAATAGAATTAAATCAACGCATCAAAACTTTATTAGATGTTGGTTTGGGATATTTAACATTGAATAGATTGGCTAATACATTGAGTGGTGGTGAAAGTCAACGTATACAGCTTACCAGAAGTCTGGGTAGTAATCTTACCAATTCATTGTATATTTTAGATGAGCCTTCTATTGGTTTGCACTCAAGAGATACAACTCGATTAATACAAGTGCTAAAATCGTTGCGCGATTTAGGTAACACAGTTGTTGTAGTTGAGCATGATGAAATGATGATGCGTGAAGCCGATCATATAATTGATATGGGACCTTTGGCATCTCATTTAGGTGGAGAAGTGGTAGCTGCAGGAAATTATGACTATATAATTAAACATGCGAAGAGTTTAACAGGCAAATATTTAACTGGCGAATTAAGTATTGATCCTCCTAAGCATGTAAGAAAATGGAATAGTAGTATTACTGTAGAAGGTGCAGAGCAAAATAATTTAAAAAACATCACAGTTGAGTTTCCATTGCATACATTATGTGTAGTTGCAGGTGTAAGTGGTAGTGGTAAAACAACATTAATTAAACAGATATTATATCCTGCTTTACAAAAAATAAAAGGAGAGACTGCAGAAAAAGTAGGCTTGCATAAAACCATATCTGGAGATATAGGTAAGATTAATCAAATAGAAATGATTGATCAAAACCCAATAGGTAAATCATCTAGAAGTAATCCAATTACCTATATCAAAGCATACGATTCAATTCGCGATTTATATTCAAAACAAGGGCTTTCAAAAATGCGTGGATTTTTGCCAAAGCATTTTTCTTTTAATGTAGATGGAGGCAGATGTGATACTTGCAAGGGTGAAGGAGAAACGGTTGTGGAGATGCAGTTCTTGGCAGATGTGCATTTAACCTGTGAGTCTTGCGGAGGTAAAAGATTTAAAGAAGAAGTGCTAGAAGTGAAGTACAATAACAAATCAATTTTTGAACTCTTAGAATTAAGTGTTGATGAAGCTATTGAGTTTTTTAAAGAGGAGAAACAAATTCAAAAAGCCATACAACCTTTACAGGATGTAGGTTTGGGATATATTAAACTCGGACAAAGTTCAGATACTTTAAGTGGTGGAGAAGCGCAAAGAGTAAAACTAGCTAGCTTTTTAGGAAAGGGGAAAGGCATTGGACATGTGTTGTTTATTTTTGATGAACCAACAACAGGTTTGCATTTTCACGACATCAAAAAATTATTAAATTCTTTCAATGCATTGATAGAGCAAGGTCATTCATTAATAGTTATCGAACACAATACCGATGTGTTAAAATCTGCCGATTGGTTAATAGAATTAGGTCCCGAAGCTGGTGATGCAGGTGGAGAGTTAGTTTATGCTGGTGTGCCTTCAGGTGTTAAAAAAAATAAACAGAGTATTACAGCGCCTTTTCTTTAGATTGAATAATCGGCATTACGGATTGAAGAGATTTCTCCTCCTTCGCAAGCGAAGTCGTCGAAAAGACGGCAGTACTTTATAAATAATAAAAACTATCGTAACCTATCCGCATTCTTCACCATCTTTTCGTCGGAATAAATTGCTTTTGCTGCAAGAAATAACAATATAGGAGTAGCAAAACTAAACAGCGATCCTAAATTAAGACTCGCTTCTGTAAATGCAGATTTAGAATTAAAGTATAAAGCAATTTGAATTATAGCAACAATTGCAGTAACCAATGTTATTAGCATTTGGCGCTTGCGGTCTTTGTAAATAAAAATTGAAATCAATGATGCAATTGCAATTGCAACAGCTAGTATCATTACAATTGAATTTTGACTTGCAATAAATTCTATCCATTCTTTTACATTAGTAGTAGTATTTAATTTATTACCACTAAAAAAAGAAAATTTAAATGAAGCAGCTGTAAATAATGCAGCTAAGAATAACCAAATACTTTGTACTCTTTGTATCATAATAATAAATTAATTCATAATTCTTAACTCCTAATTCATCTCAGGGTATAATATAAATTGCTCCATAAACTCGTTCACTTGCTTTTTTACAGCACCAATTAAATTTGCATCATCAGCATTCATCAACACGTTATCGATTACGTTTACTACAAACTGCATATGCTCTTCTTTAAAACCTCTTGTTGTTATTGCTGGAACTCCAAAACGAATTCCTGAAGTTACAAACGCACTCTTATCATCAAAAGGTACCATATTTTTATTGGCGGTAATATCTGCTTGTACCAATACCTGTTCTGCTTTTTTACCGCTAATGTTTTTGTTTCTTAAATCGATCAACATTAAATGATTATCAGTTCCACCACTAATAATATTATATCCTTTATTCATAAATGCTGCAGCCATTGCTTGTGCATTTTTTTGTACTTGTTGCTGGTACGCTAAAAATTCGTCGGTTAGTATTTCTCCAAAAGCAACTGCCTTTGCAGCAATCACGTGCTGTAGAGGTCCACCTTGTATACCTGGAAACACTGCCATATCCAACAAGTTACTCATCATTCTAATATTTCCTTTTACATCTTTTAATCCCCATGGATTTTCAAAATCATGCTTCATCATAATAATTCCACCCCTTGGTCCACGCAAAGTTTTGTGAGTAGTTGATGTTATAAAATGGCAATATTCAAAAGGAGAATTCAATAATTTTTTTGCAATTAATCCTGCAGGATGAGCAATATCTGCCATCACCAAAGCGCCTACTTCATCTGCTACTTTTCTAATACGGGCATAATCCCAATCTCTACTATAAGCACTTGCACCGCAATAAATTAATTTTGGTTTTACAGCTCTTGCTTGAGCTTCTAATTGCTCATAATCAATTAACCCTTCTTCTCTTGTAACACCATAAAAATGTGGTTTGTATAATTTACCACTATAATTTACCGCGCTTCCATGAGTTAGATGTCCACCCATACTCAAATCAAGTCCTAATGTATGATCTCCAGGTTGCAATACAGCTAATGCAACAGCCGCATTAGCTTGCGCTCCACTATGAGGCTGTACGTTGGCATATTCTACTCCAAAAATCTGTTTAAGTCTATCGATGGCTAATTGTTCAGTTTGATCTACAATTTCGCAACCAGCATAATACCTTCTTCCCGGATATCCTTCAGCATATTTATTAGTCATCACATTACCCATGGCTTGCATTACTTGTAAACTGGTAAAGTTTTCTGAAGCAATCAGTTCAATTCCATGACGTTGTCTTTCTAATTCCTTGCGTATAAGGTCAAAAACCAAGGTATCTCTTTGCATGTAATTTTTTTTGCAAAGTTAATTGTTCACTTAATGAGAACCATCTTTTGTGCTAACATTTAATCAAGGTTTAGTTTAAAGCTTGGTAATTTGGGCATATTTACTATTTTCACAGTCCATTTGAATAAAGTGTGCATAATACACACCAACAATTATCAATGAAAGCAATTATACCCGTAGCAGGTGCTGGAACTAAACTCAGACCTCACACATATACTCAACCCAAGGCTCTTATACCTATTGCAGGTAAAACCATACTTAGTTTTATTGTAGATCAGTTGAAAGATGCTGGAATACATGAATTTATTTTTATAGTAGGTTATTTAGGAGAGAAAATTCAGGATTATGTAAAACAGACTTATCCCGATTTAACAACGCATTTTGTTTTTCAAAACGAGCGACAAGGAACTGGTCACGCTATTGAATTAACTAAATCCATTGTAGGTACAGATGAAGTTTTTGTTGTGTTAGGAGATACTATTTGTGAATATGATGTACAGGAAGTAGTAAATAGTCCTTATAGTATGCTCGGCATTAAAAAAGTAGATGACCCTAGAAATTTTGGAGTTGCATTAATTAATGAAGAAGGATTTATTGATCAAGTTGTAGAGAAGCCAGCCATACCAAAAAGTAATATGGCATTGGTTGGACTATATAAAATAAAGGAAACACATTTCTTGTTTGAATGTTTGCATCATTTATTTATGCAAGACATAAAAACACAGGGTGAATATAATTTAACTGATGCATTAGATTGCATGATCAAGCGGGGTGCACAATTTAAATCGTTTAAAGTAAAGAACTGGTTTGACTGTGGTAAGAAAGAAACTTTATTAGAGAGCAATGCTACGTTGTTAAAAAAGTTTGGCGGTAATACTCAATACGATCAT
>JBKJQV010000317.1:0-7652 GCA_046593815.1 Sediminibacterium sp.
CAACGTACCTGCTGCCATGATCATGAAAAACACAAACAACTACATCATCTTTAGTAAGTTGATCTTTTAATTGAATCAATCCTTGTAAACAGCTTCCAGCGCTATATCCACAAAATAATCCTTCTTCTTTTGCAATTCTTCGCGCCATAATTGCTCCATCTCTATCTGTTACCTGCTCAAAATGATCTATAACACTCATGTCGTAATTCTCTGGAACAAAATCTTCACCAAAACCTTCACTAATATAAGGATGAACAAAACTCATATCAACTTTGCCAGTGTTAAAATAGTTGGTAAGTAATGATCCGTAAACATCAATTGCCCAAACTTTTATATTCGGATTTTTTTCTTTTAAATACATGGCAGTTCCAGTAACAGTGCCGCCTGTTCCTGCAGTACAAACAAAATGCGTAATTTTACCTTCCGTTTGTTCCCAAATTTCTGGACCAGTACTTTCATAATGAGCTAGTCTATTTGCAAGGTTATCGTATTGATTCATGTACATAGAATTGGGAATTTCTTTCCCCAACCTTTTTGCTACACTGTAATAACTGCGTGGATCTTCGGGTAAAACATTTGTGGGACAAACAATAACTTCTGCACCAACTGCTTTTAAAATATCTGCTTTTTCTTTAGATTGTTTATCGGTGGTTACAAAAATACACTTGTAACCTTTTACACAGGCTGCTAAAGCCAATCCCATACCTGTATTACCACTTGTTCCTTCAATAATAGTACCTCCAGGCTTTAATTTACCTTCTTTCTCAGCTACTTCAACCATTTTCAACGCCATTCTATCTTTGATAGAGTTACCTGGATTAAAGTAGTCCACTTTAGCTAAAATAGTACCTGGTATTCCGTTCGAAACCTTGTTTAATTTGATCATTGGCGTATTACCAATGGTTTCTAATACATTATTCTTCCACATAAAAGCTAACGCTTGTTTGTACAAAGGTATAGTTTTTGAAATCAAAGGTTCTTATCCTTTGTAACTATTGTCTAAAGAAAAATTTTCAGGAAATTTTGGAGTAATTGTTTGATAAAATTCCATAATTGACTTCATCGTCTGATTAAATTCTGTAGGATGAATCACTTTACCAATACCAGCAGTTTTAGTTGCATAATCAACATAACCCAAAAGAATAGGCACATTTGCCTGTTGTGCAATATGATAAAATCCTGTTTTCCATTTATCGCGTTTACTTCTTGTTCCTTCTGGAGTAATTACTATAATTAAATCTTCATTTGCATGAAATAGATCTGTCATTGCTTCAACAAAACTTATTCTATTGCCATCTATTCTTGGAGATCTATCAATTGCAATTCCTCCCAATGGTTTCATAATAATATTAAATGGAAATTTCATCCATTCTTTTTTTACTGTAAACCTTATTTTTAATTTGTAAATGGAGAATGCAGCAATCATATACCAAAAGTCCCAATTGCTGGTATGAGGTGCAGCTATAATGATACATTTTTTAATATCATTTGGAATTTGAGTATCTACTTTCCATCCAGTTTGCTTAAATACAAACAAACAAATACTTCGAATCATGTAATTTTAAATTTGGAGTATTAAGCCTTAAATGAGTTGGCCATTTTTGTGCATAAATCACTAGAAACCATTTTTGCAGCAACTTTAATCATATTATTAAATGCTTTAGCAGTACTAATGCCGTGGCCAATTATTACAGGTTTTGCAACACCTAAAACAGGAGTTCCTCCATAATTTTCATAATGGAATCGATTAAAGTAGGCGTCATTTTCAACACCTCTTTGAACAGCAATATCATAAACCGATTCTGCTAATTTTAAAACAATATTTCCTGTAAATCCATCACAAACAAAAACATCTGCTTTGTCGCCAAAAAAATCTCTTCCTTCAATATTTCCAACAAAATTAATTTGATTATTTTCTTTTAAGAGGGGATAGGTAGCTTGCGCTAAAATATTTCCTTTACCCTCTTCTTCTCCTACATTAATTAACCCAACTTTTGGATTATTTAAACCAACAATATGCTCGGCATATAAGCTTCCTAAAACAGCAAATTGATTGAGCAATTCTGGTTTGCAATCGGCATTCAAACCAACATCTAATAATACCCCAGTAGACCCATTTATTTTTGGTACAATGGTTGCTATGGTTGGTCGTGATATGCCCTCTATAGCTTTGATCGTAAACATTGCACCAACCAACATTGCACCCGTATTTCCTGCGCTGATAAATGCATCAATTTTTCCAGTAGATAATAAATGGAAGCCAATTGCAATAGAGGATTGTTGTTTTTCTTTCAGCGCTTTTGTAGGATGTTCATGATACCCAATTACTTCTGAGGCATGTATAAAATGCAAATTAGGTGATGAAATATTGTATTGCTCCATTAGAGGTTTTACAATGGCTTCATCACCTATACAAAATATATTTACTGAGCCTATTATAGTATCAGACATAAATAGTTGGATACCTTTCACTGCCTCTAGCGGTGCAAAATCTCCTCCCATCATATCTAGTCCTATATTCATGTCAGTAAGCTACTAAAATAAATTGATCTAAAAGGTTAAGCTTTCAATGGTGCTTTTTCTGCAACCAATTTTCCTTTGTAGAACAATTTACCTTCGCTTACATGAGCACGATGGCGAACATGTAATTCTCCTGTTGTGCTATCTTTGCTTAGGGTTACTTCCTGTGCAACATAGTGTGTTCTTCTTTTAGCACTTCTCTGCTGTGAATGTCTGCGTTTTGGATTCGGCATTGCTCAATATTTATTGTATCAAAAAAAAAGTTATTCTAAATCTTTAAATTTTTCTAGTCCCTTCCATAAAGTTGGCGAATCTTTTTGGGCATCTTCTTCCATCTTTCTTAATTTCTCCAGTACTTCTTTATTGCATTTTGCTCCGCCAAATTCTTCGGGCTTACACATTTTTTGCAAAGGCAAACTTAGATTGATGAATTCATATATCCAATCAGCTAAGTGTAAATGACTCTCACCTCTACTGATATAATATACATCAGGATCTTCTTCTTGTTCGTTCATTGCATTAGGTTCATCAACCATTTTTACAATGATATTAAACTCATCCCATAACTGAAATGGGATACTATTTCCGCAACGATCACAATTAGCATCTACCTTCCCATCAACATCAAATTTTAATAAAATGAAACCTGTTTTTTTGTCCAGACTTAATTTGATATTTGCGGTACAGTTTTTAAAATCCTGCTCACCATATGTAACAAAGAACTTATCATCCACCTTGTATTCATATATATGAATTCCCGGCTTCAAACCCACAAAAGCGATCTCAAATTCACGCCGATTACTCATATCCACATTTTAAGGGTTTGCAAAGGTAGAAAAAAGCACCCAATTTGCCAAAGTAAACCAAAAAAATGCCGTTTAAGGGTTTAGGCTTAGTAACTTTAACCATTAAAGCTATATGTCTATTGCAATTACCGTTCATGAAAATCAGTTAAAAACAACTTTTTGGCTCCTTTTTGGCTCCTTTCTGCTGTTTTTTATTGGATTTTGGCCCGATTTTGTGGAAAAATGGTATTCTATTGGATTTTATCCACTTTTTGGAAATTGGCTAAGATTGCTAACAGGATGGGCACCTTTTAGCGTTGGCGACTTTCTTTATATTGGTTTCGGTATATGGTTTCTTGTTTTTCTGACTAATGGCATAACCAGGATTTACAAAAAAAAATTCACCTTAAACCTTGTTATATACCTTTTAGGAAATGTGATTCGATTTTTTTGTTGGTTATACATTCTTTTTAAAATTTTTTGGGGATTGAATTACAGCCGTTTAGGCATTGAGCAACAGTTAGGCATTCAAAAATATCCCTATACAAAAGAGGAGATTACCTCCCTAACTAAATTGCTTATCAAAGAAACAAATGTTTTGAGAAGATCATTTACCGATTCTATACTCCCCAATTATTCAATTGATCTCTTAAAAACAAAGTCACTAAAAAGTTATCATCTGGCAAATTCTTTTCATCCATTTTTAAACTATAATACAATATCTGTAAAAGAAAGTCTTTATACGCCAATAGCTGATTATGTTGGGTTTACTGGATATTATAATCCATTTACTGGAGAAGCTCAAATTAGAACTGATGTACCCAATGTGCAAACTCCTTATATTACTTGCCATGAAATGGCGCATCAACTTGGTTACGCTAGTGAAAGTGAAGCTAACTTTGTTGGTTATTTAGCTGCATCAAATTCTGATGACCCTTATTTTAAATATTCTGTTTACCTCGATCTTTTAGGGTATGCTCTTTCGCAACAATTTATATTGTATGCTCGCGATAGTAGTTTTACGGCTTTTAAAGAAATTGTTAAATACAATAAAAGCAATATAGATACATTAGTAAAAAGAGATCGAAAAGAAATTCGTCAATTTTTTATAACTCGAAAAAATATAATTTCACCAGTTTCGGCCGATTTGTATGATCAATACCTAAAGATGAATAAACAATTAGCAGGTATAAATAGTTATGATGAAGTACTTGGTTGGTTAATTGCCTATCAAATAAAATTTAAAAAATTGTAAGTTTCCATTATTACAATTTTCATAACACATTAAGTTTATCTTACCTCATCAAATGAATAATTCAATTAAACTAATCCTATCTCTTTTATTTACCATTGGTATTGGTTCATTGGGGAGTGTATTTACCATTTCCGAAATCCCCAACTGGTATGCATCATTGCAAAAACCTGTATTCAATCCACCTAATTGGATATTTGGACCTGTTTGGACTATCCTTTATACATTTATGGGAGTTGCCTTTTATTTAGTTTGGAGAAAGCCTATTTCAAAAGACAGAAATATTGCTATTATTATTTTTATGATTCAATTTTCTTTGAATTTTTTTTGGTCGATTATTTTCTTCAAATACCACCATCTAGGATGGGCGTTAGTAGAAATATTACTAATGTGGACATTTATTTTACTATCTACACTTTTATTTTGGAAACATTCTAAGCTCGCTGCATATTTATTAATTCCTTATTTATTTTGGGTGAGTTTTGCAACAATATTAAATGCAGCACTTTTCCAATTGAATTAAAAATTGTTCTTCCACATCATACTTTCAATCGGCTTGTTAGGCTGACCGCTATATTTAGCATTCTTTTTCTGGTTATATGCAGTACCAATTTCTCCGTCTACAGGAAAATAAATTAATTGTCCAATTGGCATGCCTTTATAAATTCTAACAGGTTGCTTACAAGATATTTCCAATGTCCAGTTACCACAAAAACCCACATCACCTTTACCCGCTGTTGCATGAATATCTATACCCAATCTTCCAGTAGAAGATTTTCCTTCTAAAAAAGGAACATGCGCATGTGTTTCCGTATACTCTTCTGTTACACCTAAGTAAAATCCTGAAGGAATTATCACATATCCTTCATCAGGTATTTCAAAATATTCAATTTTATTATGCTTTTTAGCGTCTAATTCCACATCTACATATACTGCTAGCCATTTGCCCAAATGAACATCATAACTATTGCTTCCTAACTCTCCACGATCATACGGTTCAATTTTTATAGTGCCCTTTTTGATTTCCTCTAAAATGCGTAAATCACTTAATATCATTCTTACTACTTTTACAGTTAAATTGCAATGCTGCAATATATAATCCTAATTAGTTTTAGTGCCACTGTATTATCAACAAAATATCAACGAAACAACCAAGCTAGCTGTTTGGGAAATAAAGGAAGAAGCATCTTTTTTTATTCAACATGTGCCTTTTCATCAACAAGTTTCACATCCTCAGAAGCTTTTGCAACATTTAGCAGGTAGATACTTATTAACTTATTTGTTTCCCGATTTTCCTATCCCACTTATTGAAATTGCCGACACTAGAAAACCATTTTTACCAAAAGACGAATATCATTTTTCAATTTCGCATTGTGAAAATTATGCCGCTGCAATAGTTAGTAGTAAAAAAAGGGTAGGCATTGATGTTGAATTAGTAACGCATAGGGTTGATAGAATTAAGAATAAGTTTTTAAATAGTCAAGAGCTAAATAATTTGGCATCAGGTAACAATCTTGGAAATGAAATAGAAAAATTAACTGTTCTCTGGAGTGCCAAAGAAGCGATGTTTAAATGGTGGGGAAGGGGAGATATTGACTTTAGAGATGTGATGAGAACTCAACCTTTCGAATTAAATGTTAGTGGATCTATAAATGCCGATTTTATAAAAAATGATTTTCACCAGCAATTAAATTTACAATATAAATTACAGGAGAAGCTTAGTCTTGTTTGGGTAGAATCTGATTTTAGTTAATCAGCTATTTTATTTCGAGTTTTAGGAATATGTTTCAAAAACTTGTGCAATGCTTGTTTCATATGGGTTTTTAATAATTGTCCCATAGTAGTTGCTCTTAAATATTGATCGTTGTTAAAATGTACTGCTAAAGATTTTTTTAATTCATCTATTTTCTCTGTTTTAGATATTGAGTCGTCATTCATAATATCTAATAACTCTTTTATTCTATATCTTGATGATACCAATCTAAATGTCATCATAGTTTTTTCTTCTGCTTGGTATTGTTCAATAGATTGATGGTTTAATTGTTTCATTACTAAATTAACAAGTGGGCTATTTTCCTTAAAAAATTGTGGCAGGTATAAATTCTTACGACCTTCATATGATTGTTGATCAAAATCAATTGCTCTTATTCGGTATTGAAAATCTTCAATGTCTGGAATAATATTTACAACAAAATTATATGAACGCATATCACCCAATAGTTGAACAAAACATCGTTCGTTAAATTTTACAAATTCTTTTGCCAACCGAATTTGATTGGTTTGATTATTATCTAAATAATCTGCTATAAATACATCTCCTGGTATACCTGGTATATGTTCCTCTACTAAAGTTTCTTTACAAGTGAAATAGGTCATTCTATTAGGAGATAACAAGTGTTCTAATTCTAATCCGTACACCCTGCTTGCATCAGCTTGTTTAATATAGTAATGATCGTAATTGTCGTTAAATTTATTAATGATCCTTATGCGAAACGGTTTACTATTTCCAAAAAAACAATAGTCGATTCTTGCAACATCTAAATGATCTACAAAGCTCATATCGCCTTCTGTTTTTAAAATCGCATAAACACGAATTAAACTTTCCCTTAAAAATTTCCATTCATGCATATCATAAGAAACCTTTTCCCATGAAGTATCTTTTCCATGCTTATCTTTTAGAGGTATTGTGTATGTAAATTTTTGTAAATCATTGTATCCAAATGGAAGTACAACTTCTCTTCCGTATTTAATTAAGTAATTACGCAAATCACTTTTAATAGGATAGATTGGTTTTTTTTGAGATGGCAAATCCGGCTGTCCAGTATTGTTAATATGGTCGATGAAATTAATCAAGGAGTAATGATTCGGTATCGTCTTCTAATAAATTTAAATTTACTGCATCTGCGCCTGCTATTCCTTCAACGGATCCTTTGATATGAGCTGCGTTCAAAAGTATTTTATCCAATTGTTTTTCTCTTGCCTTCCACATTTTTTCCATTGCATCTCTTTCTTTCTGAATGCTTTGACGCATACTTCTATATCCTTCACTTATGGCTTTCCCTTGCTCACTAAATTCTGTTCCAATTAAATAATCG
>JBKJQV010000377.1:0-5198 GCA_046593815.1 Sediminibacterium sp.
AGTAGAACAACAAATAAGAACAGCGAGGATCAATTTCTTCATAGCAATTTTTGTGACTACGCCCAATGAAGTAATACTATTTTATTATCTATTCTTTTTGGCTACCTTAAATATACAAATATTTCCATTTAATAGCATCCTATTATACTAAGGGCAACTGAACAATAAATGTACTTCCCTCTCCTTCATTTGTTTCCACTTTTAATTCTCCTCCATGTCCTTTGGTTACAATATCAAAGCTCAAACTCAATCCTAATCCGGTTCCTTGTCCAGTTGGCTTTGTAGTAAAAAATGGTTGAAATATTTTATCAACTATGTTTTGTGGAATGCCGTTGCCGTTGTCGGAAACTCTAATCTCTACTTTACCATCCACTTTTTTGGTGCTGATGGAAACAGTTGGCTCAAATTGGCTGTCACCCTGAGCCTGTCGAAGGGTTTTCTTTTCATGAACTACATAAAACGCATTCGTAAATAAATTCAACATCACCCTTCCAATATCTTGCGGAATAATATTAATATTCCCTATAGATGTATCAAAATCAGTTTTCATCGTTGCATTAAATGTTTTGTCTTTTGCTCTCAATCCATGATAACTCAATCTTAAATATTCATCACACAGCACATTGATATCTGTTGGTTCTTTTACGCCATTGCTGCTGCGGCTATGTTGCAACATTCCTTTTACAATATCTCCCGCTCGCTTTCCATGGTGATTTATTTTTTCGGAGTTGGCTTTTATGTCATCGATCAATTGTTCCGTTATCTCGATTTTGTTATCCGTCATCTCGAGCGTAGCGAGAGATCTCATCTCGGTTTTCAGTTCTTCTATTAGCTCCATATTAACCTCACTAAAATTATTTACAAAGTTCAACGGGTTTTGAATTTCATGGGCAATGCCTGCGGTTAGCTCTCCTAGTGAAGCCATTTTTTCTGCTTGAATTAATTGGGTTTGTGTTGCTTTTAATTCATTAATTGTTTTTTGTAACTCATCTTTTTGTCCTACTAGCTCTGCCGTTCGTTCTGCAACTTGAATTTCTAATTCGTCTTTTAGTGATTGAGTAATTTTAAATTCCTTTTCTTTTTCAACAGCTTTTAATTTTTCTTTTTCAAGTGCTTTCCTTTGTTTGTTATTTATTATAAGTAGCGCTATAAACCAAATTATTGCAAAAGTTTTTGCAGTATCAAAATAATTATTCCATGTCTGATGAAAAGCTGGGGCAACTAATTTTATAACGTCGTCTAAAAAATTAACTATTACAAATGGAGCTATTGCATAAACAACAGATTTTACTTGTTGAAAAGCCTTTACTGATAACAACAAATATATTACTGAGAAAAATAATAGATGGGCTAACCAAGCAGTTACTGGTCTTGACTTGCTAACTGTTACTTCAATTACTATCAATGCAATTGAAAGGTAATTACCAAATAACAATAGTTTGTCCCACTCTGGCAATAACGATTTAGATTGCAAATTTTTTCGCAAATAATTAAAGAGAACTATCAGTGCAACAAACTCTAAATTCATAAAAAAAATAAATTATAAATATTTAAATCTTACTCTATCCAATTTGGCTTTGTAATAAAAAAGAGTTGAAGAATTTTTATAGTTTTCTTCAACCCTTTTATTGTCGACTTATCTAATTTTTTTATTAGGCGCTTTGGGCAAAATCGCTTTTTTAGGTGGGTTGTTTTTTAATTCTTGCATCACAATATCTATCGCTTTTTCTAACTGAGGGTCGTGACCATTAATAACTTCAGATGGCCATTGTTCTACTTCTACATCTGGTGGGGTTCCAACGTTTTCAATTCCAAAACCTTTATCATCATAAAATGCAAGATTGGGAGCAGTAACAACACCGCCATCTATAAACTCAGGATAACCAAGCACACCCACTAGTCCGCCCCATGTTGTTTTACCTACAAGTGTTCCCAATTTTGCTTGACGAAAAAGATATGGAAGATAATCACCACCAGAGCCTGCTGTTTCATCTATCAACATAACTTTTGGCCCCTGAATGGAGGCATTAGGCGCTTTCTGGTCCTTGCCATAACGATAACGCCAGTATGACTGTAGAGGACGCTTTAATAAATCAATATAATAGTCAGCTAACTGTCCACCACCATTAAATCTTTCATCAACAATAATTCCAGCTTTATTGGCTTGCGGAAAGAAATATCTTTTAAAATACTCATGTCCTCCTGAACCTGTATTAGGTACATATACATAAGCCACTTGTCCGTTGGTTGCTTCATTTACTTTACGCATATTTCCTTCCACCCAATCACGATTACGTAAACCAACTTCACTTGCAATTGGCAATACTTTCACAGTGCGCTTATTGGCACCAGCAGCTGAGCTTGCAACCGTAAGTGTAGTAATTTTTTCAGCAGTATTTTCAAAATAGCTGTAGAAATTATTATCTGCTGATACTTCAAGTCCATTTACTTCTAAGATATAATCTCCTACTTGTACATTTACCCCTGGTTCTGTAAGAGGTGAACGCAACTCGGGCGACCAGTTTAAACCACCATAAATCTTTTTAATTTGATAACGATTATTTTTTACTTCGTAATCTGCTCCTAATAAACCACCCGGAATAAAAGAAGGATTTGCACGTCTGTCACCGCTAGCATCAAATCTATGATGCCCTACCGACAACTCACTAAACATCCATTGCATTATGCGATATAAATCATTGTTACTCGCAACATCTGGTAATAATGCTTCGTATTTTTTCTTCATTGCTAGCCAGTTAATCCCATGCATGTTAGCATCATAAAAGAAATCTCTGTTTACTCTCCAAGCTTCATTAAAAATATTTTCCCATTCAGCTTTTGGAGAAATCTTTACCTGCAATAATGAAGTGTTAATCATTGCATCTGGAGTTGGTTTTTGACCAGTATTTACAATACCCCATTTACCTTTACTATTAAATAACATTTTATCTCCTTTGGCAGCTATTATATAGCTATCGGCAGGCATGATTGGTTCCTCTTTTCTTTTCTTGATGTTGTAACTATTAAGCATTGTAGGAGCAGCAGCATGTGGCGTTTCAGTAAGATAAAAGAGCTCGCCTTCCTTAGCAACTTGTAATGACCTATAGCTGCCTTTTGCTATTGGCATAGCAACAATCCTATTCTGAATTCCATCCCAATCTATTTGTAAGCGAATACGATTTGAATCTGGAGTTACTTTTGCTTTAGTTGCTGAGCTATCTTTTACTTCTTCCATTTCATTCTCTTTGGCAAAAGGTGATTGTATTTGTTTTTGCAATGTGATTAAGTAAATGGAATTGGTTGTTTCCATATCATTGCTTGATTGATCGAACCAATTTAAAACTGGCCCAGCATCTGTACTAGCAAGTAGGTATAAATATTTTCCTGAAGGATCGAATACGGGCTCAGTTACATTCGACAAACCATCCGTTACAGAATACGATTTGTTTTCAACTAAAGAATATATCCACGCTCGTTCGAAATTGGTTTCTGAAATAGTGGCGTAAGCAATATTATTGGCATCGGATGACCAACTTCCAAATAATTCTCTAAATACTCCTGGAACAAAATTTACATCTTCACCAATCTTTGTGGTTTTATTGCTAGCAATATCAGTAACATAAAGTTGACGACCGTTATCTATAAAAGCTACTTTCTTACTGTCGGGCGACCAATGAATATTTGCATAAAAACCAGATCCGTTAAGTTTTATTGTTTGAGGCTCACCGCTACCATCTTGATTTTTTATGTATAGTTCATATTCTCCTTTTGCATCGCTGAAGTATGCGATAGACTTGCCATTGGGAGACCATGCAGGTTCTTTTTCATGTGCACCTGGTGAGTTTGTAAGATTTAATGCATCGCCTTTTTGCGCAGGAAGTGTAATTATATCTCCTCTAAAATCTACTACCACTCTTGATCCTGATGGTGATATATTTCCACTACGAATGTATTGATCTCCTTTTACAAATCTTTCTCTTTGGTCTAGTAAATCAGCAGCAATACCAATTTTTATTTTTGATGTTTTTTCACTTGTAGTATTATACACTTGTAAATATCCTCCTTGCGAAAATATAATTTGATCTCCTGAACCTTCCAAACTAGAAACAGGGAAGTCGTTGAATTTAGTAAGCTCACTTACCACTTTACTTGAAGGATCATAACTGAATAAATTAAATTCTCCATTTCTGTCACTACGAAAATAAACTTTGTTGCCTTTCCATACTGGTTTAGAATCATTACTTCCTCCTTTTGATTTTGGTATTTCGGTTACTTTATGATCTTTTGTATTGTACAACCAAATACGAGTCATGGTGCCACCTCTATAATTTTTCCATTGCTCAAATCTATCAGAAAGTGGTGTGTAAGCAATGCTGTTTCCATCGGGACTATAAGAAGCCCAATTGGCATTTGGAATGGGAAGTTGCACTTCTGCACCGGTTAAAATATCTACAGTAAATAGTTGAGAATACCTGTTGGTAAAGCTATTGCGTTGTGAAGCGAATAATATTTTTTTACCATCGGGAGAAAAATCACGAACCAAATCTGCTCCTGGATGCCAAGTGAGCCTTTTAGGCACTCCTCCTGAAACTGGAACTATAAAAACATCTGTATTACCATCGTATTGACCAGTGAAAGCAATCATGTTTCCATCGGGAGAGAATACTGGATTTGATTCTACTCCTTCACTAACGGTAATTCTTTGCGGATAAGAGCCATCTCTATTAGCTACCCACAAATCTTCTGCATAAATAAAAGCAATATGATTATTGCTGATAGCAGGCTGCCAAAGCAGGCGGGTATCTGTTACATTTTGTGCATGAACAGATGATGTATTAAGGATTAGTAAAACCAATCCTATAAAAAGTGAATGGAAATTCTTCATAATTTAATAATTAAAAATGATAAAATTTATAGGCAACAGTTAATTGTTTATTTGCCAAGCTTCAATTTAATCCATTATTCAGACAATAGGTAATTGAATAATAAATGTAGAACCTATTCCTTCCTTGGTTTCTACTTTCAACTCACCACCATGTGCTTTTACAATATCATAACTTAAACTCAAACCTAATCCAATTCCTTGTCCCGTTGGTTTCGTAGTAAAGAAGGGTTGAAATATTTTATCTACTACGAAACCAACGGGACAAGGAATTGGATTAGGTTTGAGTTTAAGTTATGATATTGTAAAAGCACAT
>JBKJQV010000240.1:0-5669 GCA_046593815.1 Sediminibacterium sp.
ATCAAATTATTATGGGATGGACCAAATATGAAGATCACCAATTTTGATGAAGCCAATCAGTTTGTAAAAAGAGAATATCGAAGTTTTTAAAATTTAAAGGTTTTCATATACGCTGCATTAGCTTCAGCACTCTGTAATGGTGTGCTACCTGTAAATGCTTCTTGCTCTATAATATGGTAATGCATACCATATTTTTTTGCTGTTGCAAGTATTGTTGCAAAATCAATGGTACCTTTTCCTATTTGGCAAGACTCAATGCCAGTAGCTGTTTTGGTTTGATCTTTGATATGGCATAATCTAAACCGATTTGGATAATTTTTAAACCAAGCTTGTGGATCTTCTTTGGCAGCAACTACCCAATAAATATCCATTTCAAAATCTACCGTTGAAGCATCAGTGCCATCCATCATTACTTTCTGGGGCATTTGTCCATCAATAATTTTAAAAGAATAATCATGATTATGATAAGCAAACCTAATTCCATTCTTTTTACAAATTGCACCACTTATATTAAACTCGTCGTTAAAAAGTTTAAAATTTTCAATTGATTTTTGTGGGCCTTTGTAAGGACAAATTAAATACTTAATACCTATCTCAGCAGCATCCGCAGCCTTGCGAACAAATTCAACCGTATTATTACAATGGGAAGAAATTAAAGTCATTCCTAAATCGTCCATCAATTTTTTGAACTCTGTATTTTTCATACCCCAATAAATACCTTTCGATCCTTCGAAACTCTCTATCTGCTTATAGCCATATCCAGCCAACTTAGTAAGCGTTCCTCTTGCATCTTTTAACATGTCTTCTTTTACAGTCCATAACTGAATTCCAAATTTTTTAATGGTTTTATGAGGAGCAAATGATTCTAATAAGTTACTCTTTCCTGTAAATGGTAAACTTAATCCTGCAGCTGCAAGACCTGCGGTTTTAAGGAAATCTCTTCTGTTATTAATCATAGTATAATTTTAAAATTTGACCCTTCGACAGGCTCAGGGTGACAGTAATGGGTGATAATAATGAGCGAAAAAAATCTAATCTAGTTCATTGCGTCATCTCGATCCGCCCAGGCGGAGAGAAATCTCATCAATTTAAAACACTATATACTTCATAAGATTTCTCCTCATTCGCAAGCGAATTCGTCGAAATGACGTAATACTATAAACCCTTCAACTCATAACTCATAATTCTTAACTCTTAACTCCTAAGTAGCCCATGCCTTATCACCTTTTTTATAATCAATACATCCTTCATATTTACCAGGAACTGCAACATAGCGCAACGCTTTAGTAGCGCCAACTTCAGAGGTAAAGAATCCCCACAGTGTTAACTCTTTCATCATTCTAAAATAATGTGATGGATCTTCGGGCTTTTTCTTTTTCTGATATTCTTTTTGTTCAACGTCTAAAGCAACCAATAATTCATGACGCTCTTTTGGAGTTGCTTCCATAAACGATTTATTAATTTTTGCTTTGGCATCTTTAGACTGCAATGCTCTCATGCCTTCCATAAAAACAGTTTGCTCAGAAGGCTTATAACAATCTCTTACAATCACCGTCATAAATTCACCAACTTTGGCTTCTTTAGCACCTGGCGTGCTTGTTGCGGGTAAAATTGTTTCGGCAACTTCATTTAAAAATGCAATGTCATCGGGAGTAAATGCTACAACATTTGAAGGTGTGTTTTTACATCCTGATAAAAAAGCTTCCGCGCCTATTAAAGTGCCTCCTAATAAAATGGCTACACTGGATAATGCTTCTCTTCTATTCATATTATTTAGTTTTATTTACTCTTCAACCCTTCGTCAAGCTCAGGGTGACAACAAAAATGTCAGTCTGAGCTTGTCGAAGACTATTATTTATAAATTTCCTTTCTTTAATTCACTCACAGCAAAATCAACCGCTCTTGCCGTAAAAGCCATATAAGATAATGATGGATTTACACATGCAGCAGAAGTCATAAACGAGCCATCGGTTACAAATACATTGGGCGCGTCCCAAATTTGATTGTGCTTATTTACTACTGAAGTTTTTGGATCAGCACCCATACGTGCAGTTCCCATTTCATGAATACCTCTTCCTAATACTCCATTGCCATCATATCCTTTTACATCTTTTACTCCAGCTTGTGTAAGCATTTCAATTGCATCTGCTTGCATGTCTTTACGCATCTTCAGTTCATTCTCTTTCAATTCTGCATCAATCTTTATTACATTTAAACCCCACTTATCTTTTACCGTTTTATCGAGTGTCATGAAATTTGCATGATTGGGTAAAACTTCACCAAATCCACCAATACCCATTGTCCAACTACCTGGTTCTGTTAATGCATCTTTAAAATCACCACCAATATTCATCTCGGCAATATTTCTACTCCATCCTTGCCTGCTAGCACCACCTTGATAACCAAAGCCTCTTTTATATTCTCGTTTATCTCCTTTTATATTTTGGTATCGTGGTATATAAATTCCGTTGGCCCTTCTACCAAAATAATATTTGTCTTCAAACCCTTCTACTTTTCCATTTGCACCAACACCTAAATGATGATCCATAATATTATGTCCTAATTCTCCACTGCTACTTCCTAATCCACCTTCCCAAACATCCGTTGCAGAATTCATTAAAATCCATGCTGAGTTTAAAGTAGACGCATTTAAGAAAATAATTTTTGCATTGTATACATAAGTTTTATTAGTTTCTGCATCAAGCACTTCAACACCTGTTGCTTTTTTTGTATTCTTATCGTAAATAATTTTAGTAACAATACTCCACGGACGCAATGTTAAATTACCCGTTTTCATTGCAGCTGGTAGCGTAGATGACTGGGTGCTGAAATATGCGCCAAATGGGCATCCTAGCCAACATTTATTTCTAAACTGGCAACTAGATCGGCCTTCTAATGCTTGTGTAAGGTTAGCTGTTCGGCCAATAATCATTGCACGCTCCCCTTTATAAAAATCTTTAATTCTTTTAGCAACATCTTTCTCCACACAATTCATATCCATTGGTGGTTGAAATTGACCATCAGGTAATACTGCTAGTCCATCTCTATTACCACTAATGCCAGCAAATTTTTCTACATAATCGTACCAAGGTTCAATGTCTTTGTAACGAACTGGCCAATCAACAGCAATACCATCTTTAGCATTGGCTTCATAATCTAAATCGCTCCAACGATAACTTTGTCGACCCCACAATAATGATCTTCCACCAACATGGTAACCTCTGAACCAATCGTAGCGCTTAACTTCGGTATATGGACTTTCCTTTTCATTTGCCCACATATTAAATGTTGATTCATTTAAAGGATAATCTCTGTTACGAACAGGATTGTTGGCAATCATTTCCTGTGTTTTACGATCGTGATGCTCATAGTCCCATGCTTCTTTATTAGCATTCACATAATCTTTTACATGCTCAATATTTCGACCTCTTTCGAGCATCAAAACTTTTAATCCTTTTTCGGTCAATTCTTTAGCGGCCCATCCACCACTAATTCCTGAACCAATTACAATTGCATCAAATTTTTGCTCCGCCATATTTAACAGTTTTAATAATTTTATTTTTTGACCCTTATTCCGCAAAGTCCTCTTCGAGAGACTATTCGGAAAAATCTCATCCATTTTATCACGTCATTTCGATCCGCCCTGGCGAAGAGAAATCTCATCCATTTTATCACGTCATTTCGATCCGCCCTGGCGGAGAGAAATCTCATCCATTTTATCGCGTCATTTCGAACCGCCCTGGCGGAGAGAAATCTCATCAAGTTAAAGCAGTTTATTCTTCATGAGATTTCTCCTCCTTCGCAAGCGAAGTCGTCGAAATGACGTAATCCCAACAACCCAATAACATGATAACCCAATAACTATGATCTAAACATCACAAATTTCAATTGCCTTTTTTAATGATCCAAGTTTATCCGTTGCTAATGGTATAAACTCTTGCGCTACAAATCCTTTATAATCTGTTGCTACAATTGCTTTCATTATAGCAGGATAAAATAATTCTTGTGTTTCATCTATCTCATGCCTACCCGGAACGCCTGCAGTATGAAAGTGACCGAAATATGCATGATTGTCTTTAATAGTTCTAATCACATCGCCTTCATCAATTTGCATATGATATATATCGTACAATAATTTAAAGTTGGGTGAGCCAATTCTTTTACATAGCTCAATACCCCAAACCGATTTATCGCACATGTAATCTTTATGGTCTACTTTGCTATTGAGCAATTCCATTTGAATAATAACACCTTTTTTTTCTGCCTGCAGCATGATTTTTTTAATTCCTTCAGTAGCATTTTTTAAACCTGTTTCATCATCCATTCCATTTCTATTACCGCTAAAACAAATTAAATTTTTGTACCCTGCATCTGCTACTAAATCAATATGCTCGGTATAATTTTTTATTAAAGTTGAATGATATTGAGTATCGTTCCAACCCTTTACCAGACTTATTTCTGCGCCATTGCACATACTCGAAAAAACATTGTGCTGCTTAAGTATTGGCCAGTCTTTTGGGCCTACTAAATCAATGGCTTCAATACCTATTTTTTTAACCTCAATACAAAGTTGATCAAGCGGAATACTGTTAAAACACCATCTACAAACAGAATGATTAATGTTGCCCATTAATTTTTTTGAATTAAAAGTAGATGACGCCAAGGCTGAAGTTAATGGAGCAACTGCAATAGCAGCGCTACCCGCAAGTATATTCTTAATGGCATTTCGTCGATTAGGAAACTTCTTCATTGGCTAATTGAAGACTAAATATAATATTTGTTGTTGATGAAAAAAATTACTGTTTAAGAAAGACTAAAAATAATCAGTTAAATATTTTACTTTTAAATATGAGAAGAAAATTAAGAATGGGAATGGTTGGCGGCGGCAAAGACGCTTTTATAGGTGCTATTCACCGACTTGCAGCTAATATGGATGGAATGATAGAATTGGTTTGTGGTGCGCTAAGCATTAATCCTATAATTGCACAGGAATCAGGCGAATTATTATTTCTACCCAACAATAGAATCTACCTCAATTATGAGGAAATGATTACAAAAGAAGCCGCATTACCAGCAGATATTAGAATGGATTTTGTAACCATAGTTACTCCCAACTTTGCTCATTTTGCTCCCGCAATGCTGGCTTTAGATAATGGATTTAATGTGGTGATAGAAAAACCAATTGCATTTACATTAGATGAAGCAAAACAATTGAAAGCAAAAGTTGAATCAACTGGTTTAATTCTTTGCCTTACGCATACTTATTCTGGTTACCCAATGGTAAAACAAGCCAAAGCAATGGTGGCTGATGAAGTGTTTGGAAAAATAAGAAAGATTTGGGTTGAATATCCTCAAGGTTGGTTGAGTAAATTAAGCGAACGCGAAGGTAATGCTCAAGCTGCATGGAGAACAGATCCTACAAAATCGGGAAAAAGCGGAAGCATGGGAGATATTGGAACACATGCGGCACATTTAGCAGAATATATTTCTGGTGCTAAAATTGTAAAACTTTGTGCAGATTTAAATATAGTAGTTACTGGCAGGGCATTGGATGACGATGGAAGCGTATTGCTTCACTTTGATAATGGTGCAACTGGTGTTTTAATGGCTTCGCAAGTAGCGGCAGGTGAAGAAAATGCGTTGAAAATTAGAATGTACGGAGAAAAAGG